>CAZZNR010000103.1:0-2988 GCA_964655835.1 uncultured Muribaculaceae bacterium
TATCATAGGTCTTCCTTTTTATGTTTCCTTTCCCCAAACCATTATACACAATCCAAATTGTATGAAATTTGACTTTTGGGCCCATTATATGTTAGAATAATATTCGTTCGTCTGGGGAGGGGAACAAAAATGAAAAACGATGTATCTTCATTGAAGATATTAAACATTGTAATGTGTATAATAATTTTATTAATATTTGTGTTTACTATAGGATCAAGAACTAATTCAGAAGTATTAACTAGTAGTTCTTTTGAGGTGATACCCCTCAGTAAGCAATTAAGGTATCAAAATCCTGAATTTGATTTATTATCATATAATATAGTTGAAGAAACTAATAAAGAAGAAAAAGTTTTAGATCTACCATATTATATAGAAAGTTATCAGGATACAATATTATTTTTTAGTAAATTATTTGATTATAATTATGAAGATATAATAAATGATATATATATAAGAAATGATAAACAATTATTTGAATATACCAATATAGGTAATTTAAAAGATGAAAATGGCAATATAAATACTTATCCTAATTTCGAATATGGTCTTATTGAATATTTTTATGAATTAAATAATTCTAATAGTAATTTACGAAATGAAATATATCGACCATATACTGGTAATGCTGAATATGTAGAAAATTTAATTATTTATTACTCTTCTATATATTCAAATGTTGACCCCGTTGCTTTATTAAGTATTGGAGCAGCTGAATCCGGTTATTATAAAGTGAAATTTATGCTTAAATATAATAATGTTTATGGTGGAATGAGTAGAAATGGTTTAATTAAGCATAATAATATTGAACAAGGAGTATTAAGTTATGTAAGACTAATGTCCCGTAATTATTATGGCAAAGGTTTAACTAATCTTCAAGATATTGGTAGGGTCTACTGTCCAGTTTATGAAAATGGAGTAAAAATAGCTAGACCTCACTGGATTAATTTAGTAACTAATGCAAAAGCAAAATATGAAAATTATACACGTACTATTACAATAAAAGAATTAAATAATATGGAGAAGATCGTATAATCTTCTCTTTTATGATGAAAAAAATTGTATTAGTATTTAATATCCTATATAATATTGATAAGGTGATGAAATGAAAAGCGTTGCAGATTTTGATGTAAATAATAAAAAAGTAATTGTCAGGTGTGATTTAAATGTCACTTTAAAAGATGGCGTAATATTAAATGATGATAAAATTAGGGCTTCTTTAACCACCATTAATTATTTAATTAAAAATAATGCTAAAGTTATAATTATGAGCCATTTAGGAAAAGTTAAAACTGAAGAAGATAAAAAAGATAAATCTTTAAGAGTTGTTTATGAAAGATTAAGAGAATTACTTCCCGATAATGTATTATTGTACTTTTCTGAGCAAACTAGAGGTAAGGAATTAGAAGGTTTAGTATCGGAAATGAAACCAGGAAATGTTTTACTAATGGAAAATACTCGTTTTGAAGATATCTTAGATAAAAAAGAAAGTAATAATAATGATGACTTAGCCAGCTATTGGGCTTCATTAGGTGATATCTTTATTAATGATGCTTTTGGAAATTCCCATCGCCAGCATGCTTCTAATTGTGCCATAACTAAATATATCGAAAGTGGCATCGGTTTTTTAATGGAAGAGGAATTAAATAAATTAGATATTTTACTTAATCCTGAAGCACCCTTTGTAGTTATAATGGGTGGAGCTAAAGCCTTAGATAAGATTTCTATTATGCCTAGTATATTAGATAAATGTGATTATATATTATTAGGAGGAGGATTAGCTAATACCTTTCTAAGCATTTATAATGAAGTAGGAAAATCACTAATTAGCGAAGAATCAAAAGCCGAAGTAAAAGAAATTTTAATCAAATATGCTAATAAAATTATATTACCGATTGATTTGACGGTCGAAAATCAACAAAATATTATGATTAAAGAAATTAATGAATTAAATAGTGATGACTGTATATATGATATAGGACCAAAAACCATCGATTTATTTGAAAGGTATATCAATTATGCCAAAACCATTTTTCTTAATGGAACAGTAGGAATGTATGAAGATCAAAGATTTGAATTAGGTACTAAAAACATTTTAAATCTTTGTAGTCAAGCCAAAGGTAGGGTAGTACTTGGTGGTGGGGATGCCCTTGCTAGTGCTGATCATTTTAAATTAAATAATTTTTATTTTAAATCAACCGGTGGGGGAGCAACTTTAGAATATATAGGTACCGGTCAATTAGCTTGTCAAATTATTCAAAATGGTATAAGTTTAAAATAAAAAAGTTAATTATTAAGAAGAGATTTACTATTTACCTAGAAAGAGGTTATTATGGAAAAACTAATAGTAGGTGACAAACTCGAAATTCACTGTTATAAACATAATGGCAAAATCCATAGAACTTGGAATGAATCAATTATATTAGATATTACTAAAGATTTATTAATTTGCGGAAACAATAAGGCATTAATAACGGAAAAGAATGGCCGATCTCATACTTCGCGCGAAACAACCATAATTTTCTTTTATGCTAAAAGATGGTTTAATGTTTTTGCTCAATTTAAAAAAAGAGGATTATTTTATAAATGTAATATAGCTACTCCCTATTTAATAGATGATAATATTATAAAATTTATTGATTATGATTTAGATTTAAAAGTTTATCCCGATGGGGCTTTCAAAGTTTTAGATCGTAATGAATATAAATATCATAAAACAATAATGAAATATTCTGAGGACTTGGATAAAATTCTTCATAGTGAATTGACTGGTTTGATTAATATGAAGCGAGCCGAAATAGGGCCATTTAATAAAAAAGTTATTTCAAAATATTATACACAATATTTAAAAATGTCAGAAAATCCTAAAAAATAACCCTAAAATAGTGTAAATTAGGTGTTTTTTTATTTAAATACTATAAAAAACTAGTAATTTGGCTATTTTAAGCATATAATATTTAATATGCGGAGTAATAAAAATTATGATTACTC
>CAZZNR010000104.1:0-2953 GCA_964655835.1 uncultured Muribaculaceae bacterium
CGGCATACGCGATTTCTCGGAGTGACTGGAGTTCAGACGTGTGCTCTTCCGATCTATATTTTGATGTTGTGCTAGTATCATAACCACTAAATATTTCATATATATCACTTTTTATATCAAAATCAACATTAATATCATGAATATACTTCATCAATAGACTGGTTTCCCCATCTAAATAATAATCCTTAATAATTGTAATAGGTATTAAAGTTGCCCCTAGCGATATAAAGCTTCTTTCTTTATCAATTGATGTGTCGTACTTTAAATAAGTGACATTCGAATCATCAAAAGCATTATTAGATAATAAATAATGCTTCAAATCATTATTAAATGCTAACTCAACTCCATAATTATTACCACTATAACTACACGCTAATACATTTTTATAGCCTTTTAAATTATCATAAGCAAAGTCTCTTGGTTCCATATTGGTAGTTATTATTTCATTCTTTTTCCTCAAAACTTTAGAAGTGAATTCACTAACTACACTTGATCCGCCAACTCCGCTAACTATTGTTGGATCTTTTAATCGCGATAATTGATCTCTTATATATTCTAAATTAGTTTTATCTAAGGCATCTAATACTCTATCTTTTAAAAATGTAAAATTTTCCGCCATCTTTTTTTCCATTCAAAACCTCCCTAAAAGCTTTTGGTTTATTAAGCTTTTATTCGTGATTTATAAAAACGTTCTTTTTTATATTACTTAATTTATTTAAACTTTTCAAGGTTTTTTGATAATAAAGTAAAATAACTTTCAATTTATATAAATTTTATTAATGTTTTGACATATTTAATTAAAATAAAAGAAATTAAAAACGATTATAAATATAATCGTTTAAAGGTTTAACTTAAATAAAAAAAATTAAGTAAGACATTTTCTTTTATTCATTTGTTTGAAAAGCATCTTTTAATTTAAAACCAAATATTAATGCAACGAAATTACTAGGAAACCTTTTAACTTTTTTATTATAATCTCTAACCTTTTTATTATAATATTTTCTTAAATAACCAATCTCATCTTCTATAATTGAAAGTTGGTTACTTAAGTTTTTAAAATCATCATTATTTATTAAATCAGGATAAGCTTCTGTCATTACAAAAATCTTTGAAATATATCTTGATGATATTTCACTTATTTTTATTTTTTCAATTTCAGTTATATAATCGTAATTCGGGATACTTTTTCTTAATTCACCTATTTCTGAAAAAGTATCTTTTTCATCCTTAGCATATTTTTTTACCACTTCAACTAAGTCAGGAATTAATTCCCATCTTTTTTTTAAATATTCATCTGTAATAGAAAATGCTTCTTGAACTTTATAATCAATTTCAATAAAACTATTATAAGCCAGCAAAATATAAATAGCCAGTAATGTTATGATTAATGCAATAATAATATAGTCCATAAGCATATTCCCTCCTTATCCTATATATTATTGTAAAAATTATTTGTTTTTTTTACAATATTTTTCGACATTTTACTTATTGTATTGTAATTAGTATAACATATATTAGCTATTTTCAAATGAATTTTTTTATTTAATTAATATATCATTCTTTTATTATTGTTGTATTTTTATCATAATATAGTATTGATAAATTCTTATATTTTCTAACATCCAATATTTTTATTTGGGTTCCTTGGATGTCTATACCTTCTAACGTATTAGGATTTAAATTATTAATTGGAAATTTTGTTATTGTGGTATTAGTCCATCTTATCATATTTACGATATTTTTATCGGAAAGAATTATATTATTAAATGATGATTTATCATTTATGATATAAGTTATTAATAGATTATTCGTTAAATCTAATGTATTTAATGATAAATTTTCACAGGTTATTTTTTCTAACTTAGTATTATTTGATACATCAATTTTATCTATTCCAATATCAGTTAAATTAAGACTCTTAAGATTTAATAATTCTTTTAAATTTAATTCATTTAGTTTAGGTGAAGATACAATATTTAAATTAGTAATATCCTTTGATAACTTTAAGATTTTTAAATTTAAATTAGATACTATATTAACATTTTTAAGCCGATTTAAATTTGATAAATCGATACTTGTTAGTTTATTATTTCCGGATAACCAAATAGTTTTTATATTACTATTATTTGGTGTTAAACTTTCTAGATTATATATTTTATTTAAATATATGTTTTCTAATTTTTTAAACTGGTTTATCTCAATATTTTTAATATCTATTTCCGATAATGATAATTTTTTTAGTCTTGGTAATTTATAGATTTCTTCAATATTTGCTGTCTTAGCTAATATTTCTTTTGTATTCTTATCATAAAAGTATTCGCCATCTTGCATATCGATACTTAATTCTTCTAAATATATTAGTTTTTCAATTCCTTTAAAATCAAATAAGAAATCATTTAATGTATATTTAGGTAGGAGTTCATTTTCGATAATATCTAATATGTCTCTTGGTTGCAGTTTTTTAATTTTTAATTTAGTTATTTTTTTTATTTCTTTATTATTCAAATATCCATTTGAATCTTTATCATATTTAATTAATTCTTGCCGCAATATTTCTTCTTTAAAGTTTTCTTTTGTTATTTGTATACCATTTTTCAAAAAAAGATTAATTAATAATACAATAATCAAACCTAGTATTATCGATATAATAAACAATTTAAGATTCATTTTTATTCTCATAATAATTCTTCTTCCTATATTTTTATTATAACATAAAAAAGAACTATCTTAATCGATAGTGTTTTTGTTTATTTTAGTTATAGAATTTGCCCATTATTTTGCTTGAATTTTTAATAATTTCCGTTGTTAAATCTTCTGCACTTTCTTGATTCATATAATCACCATCAAGAAAATCAACACAATGTTTAAATGCTGGTGTCGCTATATCATAAAATAGTCCAGATAAAGTTTTTTTAATCTTTCAGTCATTTATGATTTTTCTCATAAATAAAAT
>CAZZNR010000105.1:0-2949 GCA_964655835.1 uncultured Muribaculaceae bacterium
AGATGAATATATTGATACTCCAGTAAGAGATACTGAAAAACCATTCTTAATGAGTGTTGAAGATGTATTCACCATTTCAGGTCGTGGAACAGTATGTACTGGTAGAGTTGAACGTGGTCAAGTAAAAATTAACGATGAAGTAGAAATCGTCGGTTTAAGAGATACTAAAAAATCAGTTGTAACTGGTATAGAAATGTTTAGAAAATCACTAGATTATGCTGAAGCAGGAGATAATGCCGGAATATTACTTCGTGGTGTTAGTAGAGACGATGTTGAACGTGGTCAAGTACTAGCTAAACCAGGAACAGTAAAACCTTATAAGAAATTTAAGGCTGCTGTTTATGTATTAAGCAAAGAAGAAGGCGGACGTCATACTCCATTTTTCTCAAATTACAGACCTCAATTCTATTTCCGTACAACAGACGTTACTGGAGTTATTGAACTTCCTCAAGGAGTTGAAATGGTAATGCCAGGTGATGATGTTAATATGACTGTAGAATTAATTAGTCCAGTAGCTTTAGAAGCTGGTACAAAATTCTCAATTCGTGAGGGTGGACGTACAGTTGGTGCTGGAACTGTATCTGAAATTATTGGATAGTAAACTTAAGATTAAATCTTAAGTTTTTTCTTTATTTAAATTAAAATAAATAGTATTATTATAATAGGAGAAAATATTATGAATAATAAAAGCAAGATTTTAAGCTTAGTAAATAGTAAAAACAGGCCTTTAAGATTAACCTTATTTTTTGTAGCATTGTTTTTTATTGCTGTTAGCTATAATCTTATTTTAACTCCTAATCAATTAATAATAGGCGGTATGTCTGGTTTAGCTATTGTTGTAAATGAGCTAACCGGTTTTAGTATTGTAATATTTCTATATATTACAACCTTTATACTATTTATATTAAGTCTTATTCTTTTAGATAAAAAAACAACTTTTAAAGCATTATTTGGCTCATTATGTTTTAATACTATGGTAGCACTTACAAAACCATTGGTTCATCATATTAATCTTAGTTTTGATAGTACTTTTATGATTGTTTTATTAGCTACTTTAATAACTGGGGTTGCTTCCGGAATAATATATCGAACTGGTTTTAATACTGGAGGGGGAGACATTATAATTACGATATTACATCGCTATATAAAAATACCAATGGGTAAAGCTTCTTCATTAACTAATGTATTTATAATAGGATCTGGTTTAATTGTCTTTGGTCCTACTAAAACCCTCTATGCCTTATTTATTTTATTTTTAAGTAATTATATTACTGATATTATATTACTTGGAATTAAAGATTATAAAATGTGTTTTATCAAGTCTAAAAATATAAATAAAATATCTGACTATTTAATTAATAAAATAAACATGGGGATAACAGAAATGAGTAGTAAAGGAGGATTTATTTCAAAAAACCAAACTATTCTACTTGTTATAGTTCCGATTGAAAAATATTATGGTTTTAAAAATATAATTAAAAAAATTGATGATAAAGCCTTTTTACTAACTATAAATTGTTATGGTGTATCTGGAGGATATAAAAAGCAATTAATCCCTTTTTAAAGAGTAGTCTTTATGGTATAATGTTTTGGTAAGGCGTGATAGAAATGGATAAAGAAATCGAAGTATTAAATTTAGATTCTTCAATTGACCAATTAGATATACAAAAAGAAAAGCCCATTGAATTATTAAATATTAACGAAGATAATACTAGTATATTAAAAAATTATGGAGAAAATCTAACTACTAAAAGATATATTACTGATCCAGCAATTGGCCGAGAAAAGGAAATTAATCAAACCATATTAGCACTTATCTCTCCTGAAAAAGGAGCTTTATTAGTTGGCAAACCTGGAATAGGCAAAACGGCTATCGTTGAAGGATTAGGGTACCGAATTCAAAAAGAAATGGTTCCTGATGCTTTAAAGAATTGGCAGATCATTAAAATAAATATTACCAGTTTGTTAGGAACGACTTCCAAAGATGGTAATACTGAATCACGCATTGAATTATTAATTCAAGAATTAAAAAATAGAAATCAAACCATCTTATTTATTGATGAAGTTCATTTATTAGTTAATAAAGCAACTTCTAATAATAATATCGATTTTGCCAATATGTTAAAACCTGGTTTAGACCGAGGCACAATAAAAATGATTGGGGCTACTACTACAGAAGAATATGAAACATATATCCTTCGTGACCGGGCTTTTTTAAGAAGATTTCAAAAGATTGAAGTACCTGAATCTGACGCTGAAACAGTAATAAAAATTTTAATGGGGACATATCCTAAATTTGAGACCCAATTAAATGTTAAATTAGCTTATTCTGATTTTCAAAAAGAAACAATATTTAAATTTCTGGTTGATATGACTAGCGAGTATAAAAGAGTTTATGAAATAGCTAGTAGATATCCTGATATTTGTTTAACTATTTTAGCTAATGCTTTTAGCTATGCCGTATTTGAAAATGCCAAAGAAGTAAGAATAAAACACATTTATAAAGCTGTTGTTAACGCTAAAAACATATATCCTGATGCTCTTAAAAAAGAAATAGTTAAATTTAAAGAACTTTTTAGCGAAATGCTAGAAGATGAAAAAGTAAATTTAAATGATTTATAAAAGTCCTCTTAAAAGAGGATTTTTCCAACCCATAGATAAGGAAATAAAAATGAATGAAATAATAATAGGTGAATTAACCAAAGAATTAAATATTAAAACTAAACAAATTGAGGCTGTATTAAATCTTTTTAAAGAAGGCGCTACCATACCTTTTATTGCTAGGTATCGAAAAGAAGCAACTGAGGCTTTAGATGAAAATCAAATTGCTAAAATTGAAGAAAAATACCAGTATTATTCTAATTTAATGGAAAGAAAAGAAGCCGTCATAAGATTAATTGATGAAAAAGGTTTATTAACTGATGAATTAAAAAATAATATTTTAGCGTG
>CAZZNR010000106.1:0-2930 GCA_964655835.1 uncultured Muribaculaceae bacterium
TTGAAATGCGAATTGAATCAATGGGTTTTCAAGATTATATTTTTAGAGTAATAATTCCGGAAGAAACTGTTAAAGAAACTTTAAAAGATGGCAGTGTAAAAGAAAAGCAAAAAAAGATGTTTCCAGGATATATCTTAGTAGAAATGATTATGACTGATGATGCTTGGTACATTGTTCGTAATACTCCAGGAGTGACGGGGTTTATCGGTTCTAGTGGTAAAGGAGCTAAACCAACACCATTACTTCCTCAAGAAATTGATCGCATTCTTGCTAATATGGGTATGACTAGAATGGATGTTAATGTTGAATTATCAGTCGGCACTAAAGTTACCATAATTGATGGACCATTTAAAGGTATGATGGGCATGATAGATAGTATTGATATTGAAAACAGCAGATTAACAGTTTTAATCGACCTATTTGGACAAGAAACTCCAGTAGAAGTAGAGTTTTTCCAAGTAAGTAAAAATTAATTACTTGAAAATGATACTCTAGTGTGATAATATCTTAACTGCAGTTATATATATAAATATATATAATGTTAAGTGGAAGGGAAATGCGGATTGCCCATACCACTAAGCGAAAATAATTTGAAAGGAAGTGTTTTTCGTGGCTAAAGAAATCGTAAAGAAAATAAAATTACAAATACCAGCTGGTAAAGCAACACCTGCTCCACCAGTTGGAACAGTTTTAGGACCCGCTGGGATTAATTTACAAGAATTCTGCGTAAGATTTAATGATGCTTCAAAAGATAAAATGGGTGATATTGTACCTGTTGAATTAACCTTATATAGTGATCGGAGTTATGACATCGTTCTTAAAACTCCTCCAGCATCTTTCTTAATTAAGAAAGCAGCTAAAATTGATAAAGCTAGCGCTAAAGGAGCAAATGAAGTAGTAGCTACTATTTCTAAAGATGATTTAAAACATATAGCAGAAATTAAGATGGTTGATTTAAATGCTTATGATCTTGATAATGCAATGGAAATTATCGAAGGTACTGCTCGTAACATGGGTGTAGCTATTAAAGGGGTTAATGATGAAGAACTTGCCGCTCAAGCTGCTGAAGCAGTTATAGCTGAAAGAGAAATGGCTAAACGTGAAGCTGAACTTGAAAAACTAGAAGCTTCAATAGCTGAAACGAATCAAGAAGAATCTGAAGAAACTGAAGAAGATACTAAAACAGATCATTCAGAAGAATAAATATCCGCTAATAAACCACAATTGGAGGTAAAAAATGAGAAAAGGAAAAAAATATGTGGAAGCTTCTAAGTTAGTCGAAAAAAATAAAATTTATAATCTAACTGAAGCAATAAAAATCGTCAAAGATACTAGTATTACTAAATTTGACAGTACAGTTGAAATTGCCATTAAATTAAATATTGATCCTAAAAAATCTGGAGAACAAATAAGAGGAGCTTTAGTTCTTCCTCATGGAATTGGTAAAATTAAAAAGATTTTAGTTTTAGCTAAAGGATCTGCTGCTCTTGAAGCTACAAAAGCTGGAGCTGACTATGTTGGTGAACAAGATTTAATTGACAAAATAACAAAAGAAAATTGGTTTGATTTTGATATAATTGTTTCAACTCCAGAAATGATGCCTTCTTTAGGTAAAATAGGTAAAGTGCTTGGACCAAAAGGTTTAATGCCTAACCCTAAATCAGGAACTGTAACAGAAACACCAGCAAAAGTTATAGAAGACATCAAAAAAGGTATGATTGAATATCGGACTGATTCATATGGTAATATTCATAGTGTTATTGGTAAAGTATCATTTGAAGATAAAAAATTAGAAGAAAATTTAATCAACTTAGTTAATAATATTATTAAAAACAAACCAGTTAGTATTAAAGGAAAATTTATTAAAAATATTTCGATATCTAGTACTATGGGACCAGGAATTAAAATAAATGTTAATTCTTTTGACATTTAATAATAAACATAATATAATAAATTAGAAATAAAAGAACTTTTACTGAAGACAGTAGGGAACAAATGTTTTAATAATCCTACCGAGGAAAATAATTACTTTTAAGTATAACTTTCCTTTGGGAAAGTTTTTTTATAAATATGTAAGGAGGAAAATATGGCAAGTGAAAAGAGTCTTAATTTAAAAAAAGAAATTGTAAAAGAAATACTTGAAAAGATTGATAAATCAGAAGCAGTAGTATTATTTACTTATCATGGTTTAAAAGTAAGCGATTTATCTAAATTAAGAAGGAGTCTTAAAGAAAATGATTCGGAAGTAAAAATTTACAAAAACTCATTAGTTAAAATATCTCTTAAAGAAAAAAATATTACTTTAGATGAATTTCTTGCTGGTCCTAATGCAATTCTTTTTGGGAAAAGTTTACTAGAATCTATTAAAGCTTTAGATAACTTTGCTAAACAAAACAAAAGTGTAGAAATACGCACAGGGATTGTTAAAGGTGATATAGTATCACTTGATACAATCAAAGAATATGCATCTATCCCATCAATGGATGGATTATTGACTATGCTTGCAGGTGGTATGATAGAACACATTAAAAATCTATCAATTGGTTTAAATTTATATGCCGAACAATTAGAATCAAAAAATTAATTTAAGAAAGGAAAGATAAAAATGGCAAAATTTACAAAAGATGAGTTCATTAAAGGACTAAAAGAAATGACTATTCTTGAAGTTAAAGAATTAGTTGATGCAATGAAAGAAGAATTTGGAGTAGATCCAAGTGCAGTAGCAGTTGCAGCTGCTCCAGTTGCAAAAGATGAAACTGAAGAATCTTCTACTAAAACAGTTGTACTTAAAAATGCTGGTGCAGCAAAAATCGCTGTAATTAAAGTAATTAGAGATATTACTGGTTTAGGCCTTGTTGAAGCAAAAGGTATAGCTGATAATGGTGGAAATATTAAAGAAAATATTCCGACAGATGAAGCTAATGAAATTA
>CAZZNR010000107.1:0-2892 GCA_964655835.1 uncultured Muribaculaceae bacterium
TTGGGAAATGGCTTTAAAACTTGAAGGCATTACCCGCAACACAGGCAAACACGCAGGTGGTGTGGTCATTGCACCAACCAAAATCACCGACTTTTCTGCGGTTATGTGCGATGCTGATGGAACCGCCCGTGTTGCACAATACGATAAAGACGATGTTGAATCGGCAGGTTTGGTCAAATTTGACTTCTTGGGTTTACGTAACCTGACAGTTATTGAAGATGCTGTACAAAATATCAATAAACGCATCCAAGCCGATACACCGCTAGATATTGCACATATTCCACTGGACGATAAAGATGCCTATTTAGTCTTTGCCAATGCCAACACCACAGCGGTATTCCAGTTTGAATCCGTGGGCATGAAAAAGATGCTGAAAGAAGCACGCCCAAGCAAATTTGAGGAAATTATTGCCTTCGTGTCCTTGTATCGTCCTGGCCCGATGGATCTCATTCCAGACTTTATTCACCGTATGCACGGTGGCGAGTTTGAGTATCTGCATCCTTTGCTAGAAGGTGTGCTTGAACCAACCTACGGCATTATGGTTTATCAGGAACAGGTAATGCAGGCGGCACAGTATTGTGCAGGCTATACCCTCGGTGGTGCGGACTTACTACGTCGTGCTATGGGTAAGAAAAAACCTGAAGAAATGGTGAAACAGCGCCAAATCTTTATTGAAGGTGCTGCGAAAAAAGACATTGATGCCGCCACAGCCAACCATATTTTCGACTATATGGAAAAGTTCGCAGGCTACGGTTTTAACAAATCCCACGCGGCTGCTTATGCCCTCGTTGCCTATCAGACGGCATGGCTGAAAGCACATTACCCTGCCGAATTCTTGGCTGCGGTAATGTCGTCGGAAATGCAAAACACCGATAACGTGGTGTTCCTGATTGATGACTGTCGCCACAATGGTCTGGAAGTTTTACCACCTTCGGTAAATATGTCTTTGTATCATTTCCACGCCAGCGATGAACGCACCATTGTCTACGGACTTGGCGCAATTAAAGGCGTGGGCGAACAAGCCATGCAATCGGTGATTGATTCTCGCCAAAAAGAAGGTCCATACCGCGATTTATTTGACTTCTGTCATCGTATTGATTTGAAAAAAATCAACAAACGAACCCTTGAAGCCTTAATTCGTGCGGGTGCATTAGACTGTTTAGGCATCGAACGCTCAAGTTTAATGGCACAATTGCCAGAAGCGGTACAAGCGGCGGAACAAGCACGTTCCAACCGTGAAACAGGCATCATGGACTTGTTTGGTGAGGTTGAAGAAGTACAACGTAAACCCGCCAAACCTGTTAAACCTTGGTCAGATGAAGTCCGTCTCAAAGGTGAAAAAGACACTCTAGGGTTGTATTTAACCGGTCACCCAATTGATGTCTATCGCACTGAGTTGAAAGCGTTTATTCCGAACAAAATCAATGAACTCACCCCAACCCGTCGTGGCGTGACTACGGTTTTTGCAGGTCTCGTGGTCGATGTAGCCAACTTCCCGAACCGAATGATGGTGACCTTAGATGATGGTACCTCACGGATTGAAGTCTCTGCGAATCATGAACGCTTTATGCGTTTTAAAGACATCATTCAAAATGAAAAAGTCGTGGTAATTGAAGGCGAAATTTACGAGCGTGAAGGTTTTGACCGTCCAATGGGACGCTTAACCAAAGCATTTACGCTGAATGAAATTCGTCAAAAACGCGCCAACTGTATTCAAATTCGTCTCGACCCAACACATAGTACAAAAACACTGAGCCAAGATTTAAAAAATATACTTGCACCCTTTTGTAATGTCGATATGTGTAATCACATTCCGCTGCAATTGCTGTTGGACTACCCGTATGCCACGGCTGAATTGCACTTAGGGATCAATTGGAAAGTGGCACCGCTGGATGAACTACTTTCTAAACTGCGTGACTATTTTGGTAAAGAAAATCTTCATGTGGAATATCAAGTCAAATCCAAAGCAGCCAAAGCGGTGAGCTATGAAGAAGCCAAACCTGTAGATGTACCACCGCCCCCTGCGGATATGAGCATGGATGATGCCATGGACTTATATCAAGCTGAAGTCGGTCAGTTCTCTTAATTATTTAAATTTTAAAGATTCATTGGAAAAATCATGAGCCAATTTGACAATGCCGCTGTTTCAGCGCATCTCTCCCATGTGCGTATTGTCATGGTCAATACCACACTCCCTGCGAACATTGGTAGCGCACTGCGCGCCATGAAAACGATGGGACTCTCAAAACTGGTTTTGGTTGCGCCAAAAACCTATCCGCATTCGGATATCGATGCTTTAGCTGCGGGTGCAACTGATTTAATCGAGCAGATTGAAATCGTTGAAACCCTTGCCGATGCCATCAAAGACTGCCATTTAGTGTTTGGCACGAGTGCGCGTAGTCGTACCATTCCTTGGCCTTTGCTTGACGCACGCCCTGCGGCTGAAAAATCAATTTCAGCAGTGGTGAATGATCAGCAAGACGTTGCTGTTGTATTTGGCCGTGAAGACCGCGGACTGACCAACGAAGAACTGGCCATGGCCAACTACCATGTCACCATTCCTGTAAATACGGATTATGGCGTGCTAAATGTGGCTCAAGCCATTCAAGTGATTTGTTATGAAATGCGTATGGCCACACTGGCTGCTGTGGAAAGCGGTGAAGATGAAGCTGCAACCATGCCTGTCACAGATACAGAGTCTATGCAATGGGATGAGCCTTTGGTCACCCATGAGCAAATGGAACAGTTCTACCCGCACATTGAAAAAATGTTGGCCGAGATTGAATTTTTAGATCCAAAAAATCCTCGATTACTGCCTTTACGCTTGCGTCGTCTTTTTGGACGTATACAATTAGATCGTATGGAATATCATTTACTTCGTGGTATTTTTAG
>CAZZNR010000108.1:0-2887 GCA_964655835.1 uncultured Muribaculaceae bacterium
TATTAAAAAGGAATTATTATGATTAAATTATATGGGGCTCCTGTAGTTAATAGAATATTAAATGATATAAATGATAAATTAAAATATTTAACCAAGAATAATTTAATTCCTAAACTTGCAACTATCAGGTTAGGTGAAAATACTGATGATGTTTTATATGAAAAATCGATAATTAAAAATTTTAATAATGTCGGAATAAAAACTGATATTTATGTTTTACCAATTAATACTAAACAAAATACTTTAGAAAAATTAATAAAAAAACTAAATAATGATGAAACAATCCATGGTATTCTTATCTTTAATTCTTTACCAAAATATATTGATGAATCACAAATAAAAAAAGTAATTAAAGAACAAAAAGATGTTGATAGTATTTCTTATAATAATATTGCCAAACTTTTTATTGGTAAAAAACCAACATTTATACCATGTACAGTAGCTGCTGTTATTGAATTACTTGATTATTATAATATTGATGTCGAAGGTAAAAAAATTACTATAATTGGCAGAAGTGAAATAGTAGGAAAACCATTATCAATAATGCTACTTAATAAAGATGCAACCGTTACAATATGTCACTCTAAAACAATAAACTTAATAGAGGAATGTCAAAAAGCGGATATTTTAATTAGCTCAGTAGGTAAAGCTAATTTAATAACTGATAAATATATTAATAAAGATCAAGTTATAATCGATATTGGAATAAATTATGTTGACGGAAAAGTATGTGGAGATGTCGCTTTTAATTCTGTTAAAGATAAAATAAAAATGATTACGCCAGTTCCTGGGGGGATTGGTGCTATAACAACCATGATTTTAATAAAAAATACCGTTTTTAATGCATATAATTTAAATGTTAATACTAAAGAAAATGTTAGTAATAACTTTATAAATTAATTAGATAGTGATATAATTATTTAACAAAAAGGTGTGATTTAATGAAAGTATCTCAAATCGGTTTAATACCAAGAAAATTAGAAAGTTTAGATTCACAATTTCCCGTTCAAGATATGTTAATTCAAACTGGTCAAGTTACTCAATTTTCTAGTGGCATATATGGTTATGGACATATTCCTTTTTTAGTGAAAAAAAATATTAACCAAATAATAAGTGATGTTTTAACTAAATATGGATGTTCAGAAATATCGTTACCTATATTACAACCTGAATGTTTATGGCAAGAATCAGGCCGATTAGAAAAATATGTGGCAAGTGATGTAATGTTTCGTTCTTTAACTAACAAAGGAAATTATTGTTTAGCTCCAACAGCTGAAGAAGCCGTAGTAAGTTATGCTAAACCCCTTTTAACATCTTATAAAAACTTACCGGTTACTTATTTTCAAATTGGTGAAAAATTCAGAAATGAAATAAGAACTAGAGGATATTTATTAAGAGGAAAAGTTTTTGAAATGATGGATGCCTATAGTTTTGGTAGAAATCAAAATGACTTAGACGTTGAATATAATAAAATGAAAGAAGCTTATTTGGAAATATTTAATACTTTAGGACTAAATACTCAAGCTGTAATTGCTGATAATGGTGATATGGGGGGGAAACGTTCGGAAGAATTTATGTGTTTATCTTTAATTGGTGAAGATAAAATTTTAGTTGATGAAACAACCGGAAAAGCATTTAACTCTGAATTATTAGAAAAACCAGATTATATTAACTTTTTAAAAGATAATTATGGAATTGAAGATATTAACTCTTTAGTTACTAAAAAAGCTGTTGAACTTGGCCATATATTTCAACTAGGAGATGTTTATGGTAAATCTATGAATGGTACTTATATAGATGAAAAAGATCAACAACAACCTTTTGTAATGGGCTGTTATGGAATAGGTGTTAGTAGAACTTTAGCAATGGTATATGAAAATAATATTATTAAGAATAATGAAGGTAAATTTGAAGGGGTAGTTTTACCAATTAATATTACTCCCTATTTAGTTTATATAATTCCTAAGTTAGATGAAAAAGATAAAGTTGATAAGGCCTTATCTGTTTATAATGAATTAAATTCTTACAATGTAAAAATTTTATATGATGATCGAGTTGATATGGGAATAGGCGCAAAAATAAAAGATAGTAAAATAGCAGGTACCCCTTATGTAGTTGTATTTGGGAATACCTTAGACCAAGGATTTGTTGAAGTAGAAAATAATCTTACTGGTGCAAAAATAAAATTATCAACAGAAGAATTTATTGATATTTTTAAAGAATTACAAATAACTAAGAAAAGTAATAATAGTGTTGAAAATATCATTAAAAAAGATAAATAAAAAATTTATAATGCGTTTGCATATTAAATAGTGGTATGCTATAATACCAACAGAGCTTTACAGCTCCTTGCTTGCATAATGGCAAGCCGAATAGACCAAAAGGAGGGAAGAAAATACAATGAATAAATATGAAATTATGTTTATTGTAAAAACCACAATTGATGAACAAGAAGCAAAAAAAAGTGCTGCTAATTTAAAATCAATTATCACTGACATGAAAGGTGAAATAATTGAATTTAAAGAAATAGGCCAAAAAAAACTTGCTTATCCTATTAAAAAGGAAGTAACTGGTTTTTATTATCTAATTGTTTGTAATACAAACGCTGAAACTATCTTAGAGTTTGAACGTAAAACAAGAATAGATGAAAATATTTTAAGACATTTAATTATAAATTTAGATAAGGAGTAAAATATGAATAATGTTAGTTTAGTTGGAAGATTAACTAAAGATCCAGAGTTAAGAAGTATATCAGATGGACGTGCAGTTGTTAATATAAATCTTGCGGTAAATAGAATTTTTACTAATGCAAGTGGTGAAAGAACAACCGATTTTATTCCGGTTGTTGTTTGGAATAGACAAGCTGAAAATTTAGCAAAATATTGTT
>CAZZNR010000109.1:0-2869 GCA_964655835.1 uncultured Muribaculaceae bacterium
AAAAAAAGTATTATTTGCTTAATAATACTTCCATTGTTCTTAACATTTGCGCGGTGTAACCATATTCATTATCATACCATGCAATTATTTTTATTAATTTTTTTTCTTTTTCAATCACTTTAGTAAGACTACCATCAATTAACGAAGCACAAGTTGTTCCGATAACATCACTTGAAACTATTGGTTCTAAAGTGAATTTTAAAACTTCATTTTGATTAGCGATAAACAAATTATTGATTTCTTCAGGGGTAGTTGCTTTAGCTATTCTTAAAGTTAAATCAAGACAAGAACCATTAGGAACAGGAACTCTTAAGGCTATACCGTTTAATTTATCTTTTAAATCAGGAATTACATCATCGATACTTTTGGCCGCCCCAGTTGATGTCGGAATAATATTTTGCGCAGCTGCTCTTCCTCTTCTTGATTCGATTCCTTTTCGATGCTCGCCATCAAGAACCATTTGATCATTAGTATAAGCATGGATTGTAGTCATATACCCTTCTTCAATTTGGTAATTATCATTAATTAATTTTAAAATGGGTGCTAAACAATTAGTTGTACATGAACTAGTACTTACAACTTTTTCTTGACCAGTTAAAATATCTTCATTTACCCCATAGACTATTGTTTTGACATTACCTTTTGAAGGAGCAGATATAATAACATGTTTAGCCCCAGCTTCAATATGCATCAGGGCATCTTCTTCTTTAGTAAAGACCCCGCTACATTCTAAAACTAAATCAATTTCTAATTCTTGCCAAGGACAATCTTTTGGACTACTTATAGCATAAGTATTAATTAATTCTCCATCGACAATAATACCTTCATCATTGTAACTAATTAATTCATCTTCCCAAAAACCATGAATAGTATCATATTTAAATAAATAAGCTAGTTCTTCTGGCTTACTAAGAGAATTAATTGCTACCACTTTATACTCATCTGATCCAACTATTTGTCTTAGTGCTAATCTACCAATTCTTCCAAAACCATTGATTGCAATTTTTTTCATAATTTCCCTTCTTCAAAATAAGAACCACCAATAAATTCTCTTAAGACATTATCAGGGCTGACATATTCACTTGGAATCGGGAAAAACATTTGTAAAAAGTCAATTAATCTTCTAGCTTCATTATAATATTTAGATTCGGGAGGTATATTATATAGTAATGGTTCACCATATACTTTTAAAACCCCAACTTCATATATAAAAGCAGTATTTAGTACAGCATCAGCTTCTCCGGTATGTGGAAAAATATATTTAGTTTCACCTTCCCTTACTTTTTCCCATATTTTTAAAGTTTTTTCCGGTGGAAAATTACGAGCCCAACTATCTCTAATAAATCTTCTTAATAATCTTACATCAATTGTTGATAAATGATTATGACGATCAATATTTAATGGCGTAAAAGGACTTAAATACACCTTATATTTTTCATCCCGAGGAATATGGTTTGTTAGTTCCTCATTTAAACAATGTAACCCTTCTATCAGTATTATGTCATTATAATCTAATTTTATAATTCTTTGTTTATATTCTTTTTCTCCTAAAGCAAAATTATATGAAGGAATACTTACTTCTTTACCATCAAGTAGTTCATTTAATTGTTTATTAAATAATTCTAAATCAATTGCTTCTAAACTTTCATAATCTGGTTCACCATTTTGATCTAAAGGTTTTTCTCCTTCATCTTTGAAATAATCGTCTAAGCCTATATAAATAGGATTTAAACCAAAAGTCGATAAATACAAAGCCAATTTTCTTGTACTAGTTGTTTTTCCTGAAGATGAAGGTCCCCCTAAAAGAATAATTTTTCGACCTGATTCTTTTACCTTTTCCGCAATTTTATATATTTGATTATCCATCATGATATCATTTTTCTTTATAAATTCTTTAATCCTATTTTGTGATACAATATTATTTAAATCATTAACATATTCAATTCCTAAAGATTTTATCCAAGCATCGTATTCTTTAAATGAAGCAAATATTTTTTCTTGATGAACATATTCAGGAATTATACCACTTTTATCAAGCGGAAAACTTAATATTAAATCATTATTGCCGAAAAAAGTTAATTCAAATTTATTTAGTATTCCGGTTGATTCAGGCATATCACCCATAAAATAATTATAAACCCCCATTAATTCATATAAAGTAACCGTTTTATTATTTTGATTATTTATATTACCAGCTTTTTCTTTAACTTTTAATTTTAAATAATAATTATAAGCTTCATTCTTAGCAATAACTTTTTTTGATATTTTAGCATCAAGTTCAATAATGCGATGCATTTCGGCTTTAATATTATCAATATCATCCTGATTAAGTACTCGAGGCGTAATTATCTTTGTATATAAACCTTTATCTAATGAATGGGGAAAAGTAACATCACATTTAAGAATATTCTTAACCGCCACAAACAAAACAAACTTTAATCCTGATTGATAAACTTTAACATCATATCTGTCTAATAACATAATAAACAACACCTTCTTTTATTCTATTATTTCTATTATAACAAAAAAAATAAATTTGTCATACTTTTTTAGGTATATTTTATCATTTTTCTTTTAAGATATTATAAAGGTGATAAAATTGATCGTACCAAATATTATTGAAAAAAATTATAATGGGGAAAAAATATATGATATCTTCTCTAAACTATTAGATAATAGAATTATATTTTTAAATGGGGAAATAAATGATAATATGAGTACTTTAATTATCAGTCAGCTCCTATATTTAGATTCTCTATCAAATGAAGATATCTTTTTATATATAAATAGTCCGGGAGGCAGCGTTAATTCTGGTCTTGCAATATATGATACAATGAATTATATCAAAAGTGATGTCTCAACTGTAGCT
>CAZZNR010000110.1:0-2849 GCA_964655835.1 uncultured Muribaculaceae bacterium
TCATTCGTATTTTACCAGAAACGTGAGCCGTTACTATAAAGCCATTTTCTAATTCGACTTTGTATTCGTCTTTGAAAACATCAATAACTACTCCATCGACAGTAATCATAGTTTCTTTAGCCACTTTTTCACTCTCCTGTTAATATTTCATATCCATTTTTAGTTACCAAGACGGTGTGTTCAAAGTGAGCACTTACTTTACCATCCCGTGTCACTATGGTCCACCCATCATCTAATAATGATATATGTCTTGATCCAGCATTTATCATTGGTTCAACCGCAAGAACCATGCCAGCTTTTAATACTAATCCGGTGTTATATTTTCCATAATTAGGTACATCAGGATCTTCATGAAGCGATGATCCTACGCCATGACCTACTAATTCTCTTATAACACCATATTTATACTTTTTAGCATATTTGCTAATTGAAGCTCCTATATTATGTAGTCTTGCTCCTTCTTTAATTTCTTCAAGCCCAATATATAACATTTTTTTAGTATGATATATCAGTCTTTCTTTTTCTTGATCAATTGATCCAACGGGATATGTTCGGGCTGAATCCGAATGATATCCATCCTTTTCTACCCCAATATCGATTGATACAATATCACCATTTCTTAAAATTCTTTTACTAGGTATGCCATGAACGACTTCATCATTTATACTAATACAAATACTTGCTGGATAACCTTGATAATTTAAGAAACTAGGAATACCACCTTTAGCTTTAATAAATTGATCAGCTTGATTATTTAAATATTTAGTACTAATCCCAGGTTTTATTAAATCTTTTAAATATTCTTGGGTTAAATAATTAATTTTTCCAGCTGCTTTTATTTTCTTGATTTCTTCTTCTGTTTTAATCATAAAATTATTTTCTCAATTCTGGCAAAAGCTTCCTCGGGGTATAAAGGTTCTTTTATTACTTTTAATAATTTTTTTTCATTATAATAATCAATTAATGGTTTTGATTCTTTCATAAAAATATCATATCTTATTTTATAAGCCTCTTCATTATCATCCGGTCTTACTGTTAATTGTATTAAACAATCATCACAAATATTATCATGTCTTGGCTTCATAGCATTATTATGGGTATTATATACTTTATTACATTGCAGGCAAGTTAATCTGCCTTTAACTCTTTTTATTGCTTCATTTAACTTAATGTCTATATATATAACGTGACCAATATTTAAATTCAATTTATTTAACATAACTTCAAGTTGATGGGCTTGATTTATATTTCGAGGATAGCCATCTAATATAAATGGCCCTTTAATTTTTTCTAATTCTTTTATTAGTAAATCACTAATAATTTCATCAGATATCAAATTCCCACTATCAATTACTCTTTTAATCTCATTTGCTAAAAGTGTGCTTTTACTCATTTCTTTTCTTAGTAAATTACCAGTTGAAATATGATTATAATGATATTTTTCAACTAGCATTTTACTTTGAGTACTTTTGCCTGTCGCCGGAGGAGCAATAAAAATAATATTCTCCATTAATTTTTTAATCTCCCTTTTCTTCGTCCCATATAACTTCGTGAAATTATACTACTTTCCAATTGTTTATAGGTTTCTAGTGCTACCCCAACTACGATTAATAACCCTGTTCCACCTAATGAAACTTGAGCTGGCAATTTAGTAACTCCAGAAAATATTATTGGTAAAGCTGATATAACCATTAAATATATTGTTCCAACTATAGTAAGTCTTGATATTACATACCTTAAATATTCACTAGTTTTATCACCTGGAGTAATCCCCGGAATATAACTTCTATTTTTATCTAAATTTTTAGCCATATCATCTGGATTTAATTGTAATAATGTATAAAAGTATCCAAAAATAAAGATTAAAAGCATATAGAGCAAAAAGCCAGTATAACTTGTATAAGTTATATATTTTTCAACAAAATTAATCGCCGCTTCTTTATTTGAAAATTGAGCAAATAAGGAAGGTATACCAATTAAAGCTGATGCAAATATTACTGGTATTACCCCAGCTGAATTTAATTTAATTGGAATGAAAGATTTATTTCCACCATAAGCACTCGAAGTACGAGTACTATACTGAATTGGTATTCTTCGATCAGCAGTTTGAATATATATAATACCAATTACGATAAATAAATAAAGTAATACAAATATTGTAAATAGCATTAGACCTGGCCAAGTTGAGAATACAGAACTTAATACTAATTCTTGGTAAGCTATTATAAATGAACTTGGTAAAGTATTAATAATACCTGCCATAATAATTAATGACATCCCATTTCCAATTCCTTTTTTAGTGATGGCATCCCCTAACCATAATAGGAAAGCTGTACCTGCTGTTAATATTAAAGTGGTTTTAATTATTTCTAAAGTACCTGCTTCTGCTAAAAAAGCATATGAGAATACATAACCTTGAATAAAAGCAAATCCTATTCCTAAATAACGATTAATTTTATTTATTTTTTGTTTTCCTACAGCACCTTGTTCTTTTAATTCTTTAAAATAAGGAAGAACATCCATTTGTAATAATTGAGTGATAATTGATGCGGTAATATAAGGCATTACCCCAAGAGCAAAGATTGAGAATGTTTTTAAACTCCCTCCACTCATCAAATTAAGTAGTTCTAAAAAACCTAAGTTTTTACTTATTTCTTTAGCTCCGGGAACAACTATATTAGTTCCAATTGCAAAGACTGCTAAGCAAGCTAAAGTAAATAAAATTCTTTTTCTTAAATCTTTATTTGTCGGGCTAAATAAACCTTTTAGGCTAGAAAACATCTAAATCACCTCAGCAGTTCCACCAGCTTTTTCAATTTTAGTAACAGCAGCACTTGAAAAGCGATGTG
>CAZZNR010000111.1:0-2844 GCA_964655835.1 uncultured Muribaculaceae bacterium
CGCCACATAGGCAAGTCCCATAGTAAGTCCTTGAAGGTATATTTCCATTTATTGAATCATATTCTCCGTAAACAGTAATTAAATCACCTTCTATAAAACCAATTTCATAATTTTTATCAACATATTCAAATGTTAGTAATTGTTTATGAGGTTCTTCAAAAAGGTTAGCATCTATTGTAACATTCATAACATTTCCATAAGAAACATCAACACCTTCAACCTTTACAACTTTCCCAATAATTTTAATTTCAGTATTTTTAAATATCTTAGGTTTTCTTACTAATTGTTCATATGATAATAATTTACAATTAAATTTGTATTCATCTTCACTAACTTTATTTTCATAATATTTATTTAAAAAGTGAGTTCCAATAATAGATAATAATAGCACTATAGATAATATTATGATGATAATTTTACCAAGATTATCTTTTTGATCTTTATGACAAAATGGACATATTGTTAATTCTTTTTCAAAAAATTTATGACAATGTCGACATTTATTAGCTGAAACATTATCTAAAAAAACAATATCTTTTTTTGGTTCTATAATTTTGGTTTTTGTTTTTTTAACTGGGGCTTTTTTAGAGATATTTTTTTTAATATTATCTTTCTTAATAGATGCTGATACTTTTTTAGCTTTTCCAGTTTTTATGGCAGCTGTTTTATTAGTTTTTTTAACCGTATTAGGTTTTTGTTCCTTTTTGCTCATAACATAACCTCTATTCTTTATAATTATAATATATTTCTAATATTTTATCAATTATTTATATTCAAATATATATTTTGTTTTTTTATCATATGAATATAATGTGGTTTTTTTATTAGTTGATATGATATTACCTTTGTTTGGTTCTGAATTATCCATAGTATCATCATATTTTAAACCCCATAAGTATTTAGTATTAATTTTAACATATTCTTGATCAACATTAGTAACTTCAATATCTAATTTACATTTATTATGGTTTTTGGCAAAAGTAAATGATAAATTACTATACACTTCATAATTTTCCGAAACATTATCACATTTAATAAATAATTTTTTTGTTTCATCATAAGATTTACTGCTAAAAAACATTACACACCCAATGACAATAATAATCAATAAAGGAATAATAAACTGCCAAAAATTTTTCATAATAATACCTACCTTATTTAAATAAGTATATCACGAAAAGAAATAGTAAACTATAAAATTTTAATATTAATTTAAATGAAAAATTAAAATAGCTTGAGCGTATGCAAAAAATATTTAAGTCTTGCACTACTTTCTGTTAGAATAAGCAATTGATATTCTGCTTGTTTAAAATGGAGGTATTAATATAAATGAAAACAAGTTGCAATATTTACTGGAAACATTTAGATTTATCTAAAAGAATACAAATTGAATCCAGTTTAAATGATAATAAAAATTTTGTCCAAATAGCTAAACTTGTTAATAAATCACGTAAAACTATTTCTGATGAAATTAAAAGACACAGAATTTTAGAAAAGTGTAATCGTTATGGCATGACAAAAGGATATGATGTATCATGTCCTAAAACAAAAAAAGCTCCATATGTTTGTAATGGATGCACTTCAAGAAAAGGTTGCAGAAAAGATAGATACATTTATTATGCAGCTGATGCTCAAAATGCTTATAAAGATAATTTATCTAAATCTAGGCAAGGTATTGATTTAACTAGTGAAGAATTTCATAAAATGAACAATATTATTTCTGATGAAATAAAAAAAGGGCATTCATTCAATATGATTATTGCTAATCACAAAGACGAGTTTACAGTTGGCAAAAGAACTCTTTATAATTATATTGAAAAAGGATATCTTGATATTATTAATTTAGATTTACCAATGAAAGTCAGATATAAAAAGAGAAAAAAATCTGAAGTTAGAAAAAACAAAGACACTAAACATAGATTAGGAAGAACTTATCTTGATTTTCAAAAAGAAATTACTTTAAAACATTATTTTAATATAGTTTTAATGGATACAGTTGAAGGTGTCAAAGGAGAATCAGTTCTGCTTACTTTACTCTTTACCTATGACAATTTTATGCTAGCTTTCAAATTGGAAGACAAAACAACTAAAAGTGTTATTAAAGCATTTGATAATCTTAAAGATATTCTTGGTTATGATGGTTTTTATGAATTATTCCCCATTATTTTAACTGATAACGGTTCAGAGTTTTCTGCGCCAGACATCATTGAATATAATGGTCCAAATATCCCTAAATCAAAAGTTTATTATTGTGATCCTAGACAATCAGGTCAAAAGGGATCTCTTGAGAATAATCATCGTTTTATTAGAAGATATATTCCAAAAGGTTTTTCTTTTGATAATTATTCTCAAGAAGATATAAATTTAATGATTAATCAAATTAACTCTATTCCTCGAGAAATATTGTTAAACAACACACCATTTGAAATAAGATTTCAATTAACTAAAGAAAAGGTATTAAAAAAATTAAATTTAAGAAAAGTTAATAAAACTGAAGTTATTATTCATGATGGGATTTTCAAAGAAACAGGCATCAAAAAAGATACTAAATAAATAGTATCCAAACCCAAAAATCAACTAAAATTCAAGCAGAATATCATTAATTTAATTAGTATTTTAATTTTGCAAATCCACTTACAAAACCTTTTTTGCTTGGAATAATTTAATTAACTTTGCAATTAATATACCATTTTTTTATATTTTTTCAAACAAAAAGTGTAATTTTTCTCTTACACTTCCTAGTTTTCTTTTTAAAGTTACTTAAACTTTTCATTTAACCCTATCTATATTACTATTAATTTATAATTGTATTTTATCCTAATATATAGTTTAATATAATCTAAA
>CAZZNR010000112.1:0-2805 GCA_964655835.1 uncultured Muribaculaceae bacterium
TATATACCAGGTGAAGGTCATAACTTACAAGAACATAGTGTTGTATTAATTCGTGGTGGTCGTGTTAAAGATTTAATCGGGGTTCGTTATCATATTATTAGAGGAACTCTTGATACCCAAGGGGTTAACGATCGCAAAAAAGGAAGAAGCAAATACGGTACTAAAAAAGCGAAAAAAAATTAAGGAGGAAAAAATAATGCGTAAAAGACCAGCAGTAAAACGTGATGTTTTACCAGATCCGATATATAATTCAAAAGTTGTAACTAAATTAATTAATACTATTATGAATGATGGTAAAAAAGGAACAGCTGAAAAAATATTATATGAAGCTTTTGATATTATTAAAAAGCAAACTAATAAAAATCCAATAGATGTATTTAACGAAGCTCTAGAAAATATTAAACCTGCTTTAGAAGTTAAATCTCGTCGTGTTGGGGGATCTAATATTCAGGTCCCAATTGAAGTTCGAGATACTAGAAGTCAAACTTTAGCCCTTCGTTGGTTAGTTAACTATTCTAGATTAAGAAATGGTAAAGGAATGGCTATTAATTTAGCTAATGAAATTATAGATGCAGCAAATGGAGTTGGTGGTGCTGCTAAAAAACGTGAAGACACACACAAAATGGCTGAAGCTAATAAAGCATTTGCTCATTACAGATGGTAGGAGGAATAAAAAATGGCAAGAGAATATAGTCTCGAAAATACCCGAAATGTGGGTATTATGGCCCACATTGATGCTGGGAAGACTACAACTACCGAAAGAATTTTATTTCATACCGGTCGAGTTCATAAAATTGGTGAAACCCATGATGGGGCAGCAACTATGGATTGGATGGAGCAAGAAAAAGAACGTGGTATTACCATAACATCGGCAGCTACAACTGCTTATTGGAAAAAACATCGTATAAATATTATTGATACTCCAGGACACGTCGATTTTACGGTTGAAGTATCAAGATCATTAAGAGTACTTGATGGTGCTGTTACTTTACTTGATTCTCAATCTGGACCAGAACCGCAAACCGAAACTGTTTGGAGACAAGCTGATGAATTTAAAGTTCCTCGTATAATCTTTTGTAATAAGATGGATAAAATTGGAGCTGATTTTGCTTTTAGCTTACAAGCTATAAAAGATCGCTTTGGTGTTAATTCAGAAGCTATTCAATGGCCAATTGGAGCAGAAGATGCTTATAATGGAATTATCGATTTAGTATCTCTAAAAGCTTATCAATATGATGGCAAAGAAACAGAAGATGCTAAAGAGATAGATATTCCCGAAGATTTACATAGTATTGCTTTAGAAAAAAGAATTATTTTAATTGAAGCTATTGCTGATTTCAATGATGAGCTAATGGAAAAGTATTTAGAAGGTAATGAAATAAGTGAAGACTTAATTAAAAAAGCAATTCGTAAAGGGGTTTTAGAAGCTAAATTTTTTCCAGTATTATGTGGATCTGCTTTCCATAACATGGGAGTTAAATTATTATTAGATGCAATTGTCGATTATTTACCATCTCCGTTAGATATAGAAGCAATAGATGGAACTGATTTAAAAGGTAATAATGTTGAAAGACATCCTTCCGATTCTGAACCTTTTAGTGCTTTAGCATTTAAAGTTGCTACTGATCCTTTTGTAGGTAGATTAACATTTTTTAGAGTATATTCAGGACATTTAAATAGTGGCTCTTATGTTCTTAATGCTACTAAAAATAACAAAGAAAGAGTTGGACGCATCTTACAAATGCATGCTAATGATCGTTCGGAAATTAAAGAAGTTTTCGCAGGAGATATAGCAGCAGCTGTCGGTCTAAAGGATACTGGTACGGGAGATACCTTATGTGATGAAAAACAACCTTGTATTTTAGAATCTATGGTTTTCCCTGAACCTGTTATTGAACTGGCTATTGAGCCAAAATCTAAAAATGATCAAGATAGATTAAGTACAGCTTTACAAAAACTTTCGGAAGAAGATCCAACCTTTAGAACTTCTGCTAATCATGAAACTGGTCAGACCGTTATTAGTGGAATGGGAGAACTTCATTTAGAAGTATTAGTTGATCGGATGAAAAGAGAATTTAATGTTGATGCTAATATTGGAAAACCGCAAGTTGCTTATCGAGAAACTATTACCGTAGCTGGAGATTGCGAAGGAAAATATATAAAACAATCTGGCGGCCGGGGACAATATGGTCATGTTAAAATAAAATTTGAACCAAATTATGGCAAGGGTTATGAATTTGTTGATAATGTTGTAGGAGGAGTAGTTCCTCGTGAATATATACCTGTTACCGATAAAGGCTTACAAGAAGCAATGGCAGGTGGAATATTAGCTGGTTATCCAGTGGTTGATGTAAAAGCAACTTTATATGATGGTTCATACCATGATGTCGATTCATCCGAATTAGCATTTAAAATAGCAGCTAGTATGGCTTTAAAAGATGCTAAAAATAAATGTAAACCAATTCTTTTGGAACCAATTATGAAAGTTGATATAGTTACTCCAGAAGAATATATGGGTAATGTAATGGGAGATGTTACTAGTAGAAGAGGTAAACCAATTGGTCAAGAATCACGTGGCAATGCTTTATTAATTAAAGCTTTAATGCCCCTATCAGAAATGTTTGGTTTAGCTACGACTTTACGTAGTAATACTCAAGGAAGAGGTACCTTTACTCCAACTTTTGATCATTATGAAGAAGTACCTAAAAATATCGCTGAAGGTATAATAAATAAAAACAGCGGCTTATAATAAATAATACTTGAATTATATTCAAGAATTAGATAAAATATTGCTAATTAGAAAAT
>CAZZNR010000113.1:0-2794 GCA_964655835.1 uncultured Muribaculaceae bacterium
TTGGTGCTTTATATACTATATTAAAAGGTAATTTTTGTCAACACTTTTCGAAAACTTTTTGAAAATAAACAATGGAGGGTAAAATGTTAGAAGAAATAAAAGGAATTGGTACTAAAACAATATCTGAATTAAACAAATTAAATATTAATACAATAAAAGATTTATTAACGTATTATCCTTTTCGTTATAACTATTTTAAACCGGTAAATATAAAAGAAATAAACGATGATAAAGAAGTAGTGATAAATGGTTATATTCAGTCAATGCCTAAAGTTATGTATATTAAAAGAAACTTAAATAAGTTAGCATTTAATTTAAAAACCGATAATATAATTATTAATGTTGTAATTTTTAATCGAGCTTTTCTTAAAAACAATTTAAAAATTAATAAATTAATTACTATTATAGGTAAATATAATAAACTAAAAAATACTTTTACAGCATCAGATATAAAATTAAATCCAATTATCGAAGATAAAATTGAGCCAATTTATCATTTAACATCTAATATTAAAAGGCAAAATTTTAATAAAATAATTGCTAATACTTTAAAAGCAAATATTAATATTCCTAATTATATTCCTAATGATTTAATAAGTAGTTATAAATTTATTGATAAAAAATTAGCTTTAAAATATATTCATCAGCCATCATCACCTAATGAAATAAAACAGAGTAAATTAATGCTTACTTATGAAGAGTTATTTGTTTATATGTTAAAACTGAACTTTTTAAAACAAAAAATACAAAAACAGAAGCTAGAAAATATAAAATTATATGATGAAAAGAAATTACAAGAATTTATCAATAATTTACCATATAAATTAACTGAAGATCAAAATATCGTCTTACAAGAAATTATAAATGATTTTAAATCTCAAAAAAGAATGAATCGTTTAATCTTAGGAGACGTTGGAAGCGGTAAAACAATCATGGCTTTTATTTCGTTATATATAAATTACTTAGCTGGATATCAGGGAGTTATTATGGTACCTACTGAAATATTAGCTTTTCAACACTTTGAAAACTTTAAAACACTATTTAAAAAATATAACATTAATGTTGCTTTATTAACTAGTTCAACTAAAATAAAAGAAAGAAAAGAGATTATTAAAGAAATAAAAGAAAATAAAATTAACATTGTTATAAGTACTCATTCTGTCCTTAATGAAGAAATAATTTTTAATAATTTAGGTCTGGTAATAACTGATGAACAACATCGTTTTGGAGTTAAACAAAGAAAAAATTTACAAGAAAAAGGTCGAGATGTTGATGTTATCTATATGAGCGCAACACCAATTCCTAGAACCTTAGCTTTAACTATTTATGGTGATATGGATATCTCTTTTATTAAAAATAAACCTCAAAATAATAAAAAAATAATTACAAAGCTAGTTTCTGATTCTGATATTAAAGAAGTATTATATGACATATTAGAAGAAATAAAAAAAGGTCATCAAATATATGTGATTGTTCCCCTAGTAAATGAAAATGAAGAACTAGATATTGAAGATATTGAATCAATAAAGAAAAAATTCGCATCGGCCTATAATAATAAGATACCAATTGGAACAATTCATGGTAAAATTAAAACAAAAGAAAAAGAAAAAATCATGAATGATTTTAAGAATAATATCATAAAAATATTAATATCAACAACTGTTATTGAAGTCGGAATAGATGTCAAAAACGCTACAACAATGGTAATATTTAACGCTGAAAGATTTGGTCTAGCTACATTACATCAATTAAGAGGAAGAGTAGGAAGAAGTGATCTACAAAGTAAATGTTACTTAATAAGTAATTATGAAAAAGAAAGATTAAAAATCTTAGAAGAAAGTAATGATGGCTTTTATATTAGTGAAAAAGATTTTCAGTTAAGAGGAACAGGGGATTTATTTGGTGTAAAACAAAGTGGTGATATGAATTTTAAAATAGCTAATTTAAAAAATGATTATAAAATATTATTACAATGTCAAAAAGATAGTGAAAACTTTTTATTAAATAATATAAAAAATATTAAGTCATTCCCTAATCAAGAAAAAATATTAAAAAGCATAATCTTTATAGATTAAGAGGTAAACATGGATCGAAAAAAAATCAAAAAACAAGCTAAAGAAATACTAAAAACTAACCTATGGAAAATATTTATTCCTTATTTAATTATTGAATTAACTGCAGCATCATTGTTCTTTATTATAGATGAAAATATTATCAATGAAGGATATCGTTCTTTAATAAAATCATTTATTCAAATAACGATGTATCCTTTAACAATTGGAATACTTGCGTATATCATTAAAATAGTTAAAAATAAAAAATATAAAATAAATGATATATTTAAACCATATAATATATTTTTCTTTACATTTGGTTTATACTTTATAAAGGGATTATTTATAACTTTAGGAATGTTCTGTTTAATTATTCCTGGTGTTATATTAGCAATAATATTTCACTTCGCCCCTTTTATAATGGCTGATGGCGAAAAAGATCCGATTAATTGTATCAAAGAAAGTAATAATTTAATTAATGGTTATAAATGGGATTATTTTAAATTTGCGTTAAGCTTTATTGGCTGGTATTTAATTATCATAGTAGCATTTTGGTTTGTAATACCTTATGTAATGGTTTGTGAAGTTTTATATTATGAAGAACTTAAGAAACTAAATAAAAGTAATTGACAAAGAATTGAAATTCCTATATTATTAATTTAGGCATAATAAAAAAATATTATGCTTAGGTATACTTCTAACGATTTTAATGTTGGAGTGTATCAACCAAAACCCCCTGA
>CAZZNR010000114.1:0-2790 GCA_964655835.1 uncultured Muribaculaceae bacterium
ATCCTTTCTATGATTTTTTCAAAAAACGAAAAAATCAATCATTTCTGATTGATTCATATATTTAAAGTTCGAATAGTTCGAACAGATTCGCCATTGGTGGAGCCGAGCAGAATTGAACTGCTATCCAAAATATGAAAATATTGCCTTCTACAAATATATTTAGATTATTGTTTCACTAAAGCATTAAAATCTAACAAAAAAACTTTAGCTGAGTTTTAATTATTCAATTATAAACCAAACATTTATAATTATATCTCACTATTATAAACTATTAAATTACTTTGTGAGACTAGTAAAATAATAGTGCTCTAATGCTTATTAAGCGTATGAAAGAGCTTTATTGAAATTAAAATTGTCAGTTATTTTTAAACTGTACTGTTTAGGACAGCAAACCATTTGCAAACAATATTCTTATTATTCTGTCGAAACCAAAAGCGGCCCCGTATAAAGATTTTACCATACTTTATGGTAAATATCAATCTTCGCTAATTCTAATAATTATTTCGCCTGCTTTCGAATACATATATTTTTCTCTAGCATATTTAGCAACATAATCAGGATCTTGTAATTTTATGACCTCACTGTTTAAATTTTTTTCATCAGCCAGTGAATTTTCATACTCAATTTTTAATTCTTCTTTTAATTTAATATTTTCTAAAATTTTATCCCAATAATTATATGTAAAAACACTTAAATATAAAACAATAATAGTAATTATTGTAGTCCAAATAAAAAATCTGCGTTTATCTTTTTTTGATATTGTTTTCATATAATTACACGCTCCGCAAATTAATTATACCACCATATTTATATCATTATGAATTTAAACCCTTATATTTTTTGACTTTACATAAATTTGACACAAATAGAGATAATAAAAACCCAATAATTAACAATATCTTCATATATAAATGAACTACTCCTTCGTTTATAAAATATATAAGTGTTATATATAATAAAGTTAATATCAAAAAATATAACATTTTTAAAATAATAGTTAAATATTTTTCTTTATTATTAAAAATAAAAAAATAAAAAAAACCTCCTATATATCCAAAACAAAATGATATTAATAGTAGGATAAACTGATTCATTTAAATAATTTACTAATAATAGAGTTTTCTTTACTAACTATATCAGTATATGTAAAACTATCTATTTTGCCTTTAATAGAAACATTACCTTCTAAAGTATCTAGTTTTATCATCTCTAAATCACTTCCCTTAATAATAATATTGCCTAGGGAAGATTCTAATAAAAACTCCTTATCATCAAAACTAATTATTTTTTTTGTCCCACTTATAACAATATTTTTACGATCGTTTATTTTGACTACATGTGTAAAAGCTGGTACATCTATCATTTTATCCATAGTTCCTCCTATAAAATATTATGCATCATTTAATTTTATATGAAAAATCAATAAAAAAACTGTTATTAAACAGTTTCTTCGGTATTCTTGTACTCTTCCAGAATAGCATCTTCAAACATTTTACGTACATCCGGGTTTATTGGATGAGCTATATCTCTATAAATACCAGTAGCTGTCTTGCGACTAGGCATTGCAATAAATAATCCGTTATCGCCTTCAATGATTCTTATATCATGTACAGCGAAAGCATCACCCAGTAGTACTGATGCAATGCCTTTCATTCTAGAGCCTTCTTTTTCTACTTTGCGAACACTTACCGATGTGATTTCCATAATTTACACTCCTTCTAAAATTTCCACTTATTAACATTTTATATTAATAATCGAGAAAATGCAACATAATTATAAAAATGTTATTTGAATATCTTTTGCAAGAATATCTGAATAACTAAAACTCTTTTTTTCTGGTCCATTACTGACAATAAAAACGTGCGAATATATTTCAATAATATTGCCAAAAAAAATTTCATTTCTATTTCTATTTTCTTTAGAAATAATTTTTACTTCTTTATTTAAATGATTGAATATATCGCTTTTTATTTTATCTATCATCTTGGATACCCAACATACATAAGTCCATTTCCTTTAATACCTCCCATTCCATTTGAACCATATTTAGTTTTAGATAAGGTATCTAGTAAATCAACTGGAGTATTTTTTTCGGTTAAAGCAACTGTAGAAGCTATAATAGCAGGATCGAGAGCATGAATATTCACTCTTTTAGGACTTGAAGCGTAATTAGCTCCGCTTTTTATCAAATCTTCATAATTACTTTGACAGGCCCCTGCAATAATCACTAATTTATCATGACTTTTTTCATATTTTCTAGCTGCTCTAATTGAATCACAAAAATATTTAGAGTTTTTATAATTATTTATATCATCTTGTAAACCTTTTTTGCGATAGTAAGCATCATGGCCTGTTATTATAATAATATCAGGATTATATTCATGCAAATAACTATATATTTTTAAAGGGAGTAATTCTTCTTTGATTTTTTTGCCGATTGCTTTTATTTTCAGAGTTTTATAAAAATTTAAACATCTTTTTAAATAATCTTCATCACCATCAAAATGCAATATTTTAGCAGGCATAAAAAAATATTCACTACGATCTAAAATTTCTATATCTTCAGCAACTTTTTCAAAATCATCATTTTTTTTATCTTCATATATTTGTAAATCGTTGATTGGACTATCTGCATATAATCTTACATCAACACCTTTTAGATAGCATGTATCATTTTGAATGTTTATAATTTTAAAAACTGTGTCATTATTATAACTTTTTCTAGTAACATAATCGCCTTTTTTTATTTTCATAAGTTCACCTTAGTAAATTTATTCAAATTAATAAAAA
>CAZZNR010000115.1:0-681 GCA_964655835.1 uncultured Muribaculaceae bacterium
TCGTTTCGTATAACAGCCATTATGTTAAATGAATGATAATTGACATTTTGTTCATTAATACTGATATGCAACGAATTTTATTATATGTCACCCCTCAATTACAAATATAAATGACTGCTCGTCTAATCATCTCCATTACACAATTAAATGTTAAAATGCATAGCTACTTCATCTAAGATAAAATATATGTATCCAAATCTACAGCACAGCTTCGAAAACAGCGTCATTCTCGTTGTAGAAGATGATTATGATATTGGTGACATTCTTGAAAAATACATAAAAAATGAAAACATGCAGGTCATCCGTGCATTGGATGGACAACAAGCTTTAGAGTGCCTAAAAGCCAACTCTATCGACCTGATTCTCCTTGATATTAAATTACCCAAACTAAATGGCTGGGAAATTCTACAAATCATCCGTCAAACAAGTCATTTACCTGTCATTATGCTGACTGCCTTAGATGATCAAGTGAATAAGATCATGGGGCTAAAAATGGGTGCTGATGACTTTATTATTAAGCCATTTAACCCAAACGAAGTGATTGCACGAATACAAGCCGTACTTAGACGAAGTACAAGCCAAAATATGGAAATAACTAATATTATTCGTTATAGAAATATTGAAATTAATCCAGATCATCATCAAGTTTACATTTCAAATGGTCAAAGAAATCAGTTGCTC
>CAZZNR010000115.1:691-2779 GCA_964655835.1 uncultured Muribaculaceae bacterium
TAAAATACTGGTTTTGATGGTGAAAACACCAAATAAAGTCTTTACGCGTAATGAATTGATCCAAAACTGTATGCCTGAAAGTGATGCTTTAGATCGCACTGTAGATAGCCATATCAGCAAATTACGCAAAAAACTTGAAGAAAATGATGTAAATGGCTTATTAATCAATGTCCGTGGCGTGGGGTATCGCTTAGATCAAAATCATGAAATTTAACTTTTTTAAAAATTCTGTTGGAATTAACTTCCAGTTTATTATCATGATGAGCCTATTCAATTTAGGCATTACGCTGTTATCTTTCATGATTGGCTATTTTGTTTATAGCTGGGCGATAAAAATAGGTTTTCTAAATACACAAGTTATTAATTCAAATGAATTTTCAGTTACCTCCGTTGACTTTATCTGGCTGTTTTTAGTGCTATTAACAGGCTTTTTTCTTTCTACTATCCTCGCCTTTAAATATGGAAAACGCTATACACAGCCAATTAGTGATTTAGCAGATGTTATTCAACAAATTCAACAAGGCAATTTAGCACTCAGAATTAAACAGCCACATCATGATATTCCACATGAAATCAAGTCTCTTATTGAGAACTTCAATGAAATGGCAAACCAACTTGAAGTATCAGTTAAGAATTCAACTGTTTGGAATGCTGCAATTGCACATGAATTACGAACACCTGTGACAATATTACAAGGTCGCTTGCAAGGTATTGTCGATGGTATATTTATTGCCGATAAAGCTTTACACCTAAGCTTATTGAACCAAGTCGAAGGCTTATCTTACCTTGTGGAAGATTTACGGACACTGACACTTATTGAAAATAAACAATTACGATTAGAACTAGAAAAGACCAATTTAAAAAATAGTATTGAAAAATGTCTGCAGATGTTTAATGAACGGTTTCATGTTAAAGGTTTAACTATTGTTTTAAATTTGACGGATAAATTGGTTTGCGTTGATATAAGAAGGATGGAACAGGTCTTTATTGCATTGTTCTCTAACTTTCTAAGATATTCGAATGCTGGAAAAATAAATATTACATCTGTAACCACAGCAGAACATTGGGTATTGACGTTTGAAGATGAAGGTCCTGGTATTGATGAATCGCATCTTAAACACCTGTTCAAACCCTTCTATCGACTGGAAGACTCTAGATCATGTCTAGATGGCGGTACTGGATTAGGCTTGGCAGTGATTGATGCAATTATTGAAGCACACCAAGGTCATATTTATTATTCTAAATCCAAAAACTTAGGTGGCAGCTGTTTTACTATTCAACTAAATCGTAAGACATCAACTCATTTATAATGTGTTAAGTTCAGATTAATACGGCTTAATTTAAACCATAAATTTAAGATAAATTGATGTCTGAACTTAACCATTCTGTTTGATGATCCTCAAATAAATTTCATCACAATGAATTCTCATCTCGATATTTAGCTAGCATAAAAAATACCACAATGGAGAGTATCCCGATGATAATCCCTGCTGTTAATAATAAATTAACATGAGCTGAACTGAAGGCAATTTTACCTGCGTTAATCAATGCTGTACCTTGTTCAACGGGTAACTGGCTCGCCACTAAATAGGTATCACCAATCGAAAGTCTGGCTTTTTCTGCTAAAACAGCAGTTAAATCTGACGGCACTTGAAGATGACTGCCAAATATATAGGCCATGAAAACACCAAATAAAGTAATACCTAGTCCTGTACCCAGTTCATAACCTGTACTTTCAAGTGAACCTGCCGCACCGCCCTTTTCTGCAGGTACTGAGCCCATGATCGCAATGGATGAAGCTGTTAAACCAATACTCAGTGTTAATCCAATCGAAGCTAAAATAAAGGGAACGATGATTCCCGGATGATGAAAATCTGAATAACTCAAACTGACCAACGCAATTGCTGCCAATATTAATGACATGGTCGCAACCAGACGGAGTCCAAATTTATTGGATAAAAAACCAGCAATAGGCCCGCCAATAGCGGCCGCAACCATAATCGGAACCATAAAAAGACCGGCTTGCAGCGGTGTTAAACGAATGACATATTGCAGCTCCATTGCCAAAGTTAACTCAACCCCTGCCAA
>CAZZNR010000116.1:0-2745 GCA_964655835.1 uncultured Muribaculaceae bacterium
TTGATGGTGAAAAATTAGATAGAGCGGTTTTAAAATATGAAATTATTAACGAAAGAAATGTCCAAATAATGTTGCCGAAAAAAAATCTTAATAAGATATTTATAAAATAAAAAAATCACTTAAGATTTTTTATTTTTTTTGATTAAAATGATAATTATAGATATTAAAGAAGTAATGCTTATTAAAGCTCCTAACTTAATACCATAAGGAAGATATTTTATAGTTATATTATAATCACCTTTACCAAGTTCAAAACCTAATAAAGAGTCGCCAATTTTAAAGGTATTGATTAATTTGTTATTAGCGTATACTTTCCATCCTTTGTCATATGGAATTGAGGTATACAATACTTTAGCTGATTTTAAAGAAAGGTTACCAACTATTTTGTTTTCTTTAAAGTCGGTGATATTAAGTTTTTCTTTGTTTAATATTGATTCAGCTAATTTGAATTTATCATTATTAATGTAATAGGCCTGAAAATCATCCTGATTATAATTGTCATACCCTATATATATTGAGTAATTATCTTCATCTGATCGGGTTAAAACGATATAATTTTCATTAAGGTCATTATAATTAAATAATTTGAGTTGCTCAATATTTTTAACATAAGTAAATTTTTCGTTTTGATAATATAAGTCACCATTTACTATCATAAAATCAATATAATCATTTATATAAAAATACATGTTTTCTTGAGGGTTTTTAAAAGTATATTTATATAATTTTTTATTATTTTTATTATAAATTAGTTCTTTATTTAGATAATTTAATTTTTCTAATACATTTTTAATGCCGGTAGTTTTTTCAATAAAATCATTTTGAATATAGAATGGATTATTATTATAAATTTCCCAATTCAAAATGTCCTTATTAACAGCATAAATTAAATTACTATTAAAATTATTTTTAAAAATTAGTTGACCATCTTGGTGATAAAATAATTTATATCTATTTATATCCCATGAGTTACCAATAAAGTACTTAATATTAAACATTAAATCATAGATGGGCGTATTTTGTTTATAGTAATAGCTATTTATTCTATTTCCCGGAATTCCTAAATTATTTTGCAGGATCGCTAAGTTCTCATAAGCCATCGAACTAAATATCATTTGACCATAATAGTCATACCAAGAAGGATCATTTAAGGTTAACATTGGTTCTTGGCTTATTCTATATATAGAATTTTTCTCGTTTTCTTTAATATAATTAATTGCTTTTTTTGATGGCTCATAATCTTGGTAAAAACTTTTAATATCTTGATTATTATCCCAATTATTATTAATACTAATAGAGCATTCTAATATTACTAAGAGAATCATTAAATATGGTATTTTTTTAATTGTCATGGGGTATTTTTTGTATAAAATAAATATTATATAATATAAAGTAATGAGCAATAAATTTAAGATTATGATTTGATTTTCAATATTATCATATTTTAGTATATATAATCCGGAAATAAATAAGATTAAAAGTAACGAAACCATGCTAGCATATTTAATCTTAATATGTTTAATATAGAATAATGAGTAGGCACTAATTATTATAAATATAAATGAATAAATAAAAGAATAGCGATAAGGTAAATCATTTGGAACATGAAAACCATGCCAGATAAAATCTAAAGGCGCTAAAAAGAAACTGATAATTATAAATATTAATAAAGATAAATACGATAATTTTATTTTTAATTTGATTTTTGGGTTAATTATAAATAAAAATAGCAAAGCAATAGATAAAATACCTGTTGAAATATTAGCGGCATTTGATACTCCGGAAGCTAAAACTGTGCTACCGACCCCCGAAAAATGGTTAGCTAAAAATTCCCAAAAAGTAAAAGCATAATATTGACTATTAGGCCAAGTATCAGAAGATGCACTTATAGTATCAATACCTAGAAATAAGGGCAAAATCAAAATGGCGGTTAATCCCCCGCTTAGAAGAGAAGCTCCTCCAAAGTTAAGACATTTATTTAAGATAACTTTTATTTCTAACTTGTCTAATTTGATAATTAGATAAGTAATAAAATATAATACCGCAAATAGACATATCATATAAGCAATAAAATAATTACTGATAATCATTAGGGCAAGGGAAATAATATACAATAAAGGTTTATTTTTATTAATAATATTTTCAATTCCTAAAACAATTAGGGGCAAAAATATCATGCCATCAAGCCACATTATGTTCCAGTAATAAGCAGTAAAATAGGCGCAGAAACCATATAATATACCTAAAGGAATTAAAGATAGGTTTTTCGAATTAAATTTTTTGCTTATGTAATAAACCATGGTTGTTGATGAAACTACGGCTTTTAATCCGATAATTATTGAAAAAGACATTAATAAATTACTTCGGTCAAATAAAAAAATAATTATATTAAATGGACTTGATAAATAATTTAAAAAATTTCTAAATAATGGAAGACCAAATCCTGTATTAAATGAATAAATTAAATTTAAACCATTTTTAATTCGATCATAATATTCGCCAAACATGGGGGCATATTGATGAAAAAAATCAATTTGTAATAAAGAATTACTACCAAAAGGGGCAACCATTTGCATATAATATATTAAATTAATAATTATTAAACCGGTTATTATTGTCAATAAATAAATAAAATTATTTTGGATTGTGTTTTTAATTTTATTAATCATATTTTCACCCATAAATAATATAACATATAAAAAAAAAGATATAAATAGTTCTTTTTCTCTTCAAAATATTATTTTT
>CAZZNR010000117.1:0-2732 GCA_964655835.1 uncultured Muribaculaceae bacterium
AGTAATAAGATTAAATAAAGTTTTAATCTTTTCTAATAGAGTATACTCTACCATATACTATTCACCTCTTTACCCTTTTTAATCACGCTCAGCAATATAAATTGTTTGAGTTGTTTTATCTCCTTTTGTACAAGTTATTAGTGTAAGCGTTGTTTTATTCTTATTTCTTTTGATAACTAAATCCCCATCTTTAGTATCAGTGTATATGTTTTTAATAATATACTTATACTCAATATTATTATATGTTATTATCACTTCATCTTCAAGATGTAATTTATATAAATCTTTAAAGAAAGATACCGAACTATTTCCCGAATGGGCCGCAATTATAAAATTACCTTTAATTATATCAGGATAATTAGAGGGTTTCATAACTTGAATATTTCGATTAACATTATTATACTTACTGTCTATTTCCGTAAAACCTTTTTTTAAGTTAATTTTTGAAATAGATAAATAACCAACATAATAATTATTATAATCAACAGTTGCAACTGGAGTACTAGCTACTACTTGTGGAGTTTCATTAATTGGTGTTTCTTCTCGATTAGCAATTATTTCTTCTTCGTTTATTTCACTAATATCTTCAATTTCAATTAACTGACTATAATATAAGTCATTCATTTCATCAAAGACTTCAAGTTTTTTTTGGTTATAGTAATTACTTGAAAAAATACATAAACCAATAAAAACGATTAATACCCCTATAGTAATTTTTATATTTGTTTTATTAATTGAATTTTCCATTTCTAATTAATATCCATGATCCGCCAACTAAAGTTAATGTTCCAATTATATATGATAACGTACTTGTAAGTCCTGTTTTTGGTACTTCAATTACTATTTCATATTCTTCTTTTGGTTCATTATATATTATAATACCACTTGCGATATCATATCCCCCATTTGCATTTTTAATTAATACAGTTCCATCTTCAGTAACCTTAAATTGAACTGATTGATTACTTTTAATATAACCTTCTGGGGTAAATAATTCTGTTAGTGTATAACTACCAGGATCAAGAGCAATATTATAACTTGCATTAGTAGTTGTCCATCTAGATATTTCTTCTCCCTTTTCATTTTTTATTTCTAATATAACTCCAGAAATAAATTTATTAGTATTTTTATCAAGTTTATTAATACTAATTAACTCATTAATAGTATTTACGAATTTTATATATTCGGCTGATACATATTTACCATTACTATCTTTGATAGTAACTTTTCCTTCTTGATCAACTTTAAAATATAATATTTCGGAACTTAATTTGTAACCTTTTGGAGCTATAGTTTCTTGTAAAGTATAACTACCTTCTTCTAAAGTAATAAATTTAGGACTAGTAGTTGATACCCAAGATGCTATATTTTCACCTGTTATCTTTTTAATAATTAAGGTAGCTCCTGCTACTTCATGAGTTCCTGTAATATCAGTTTTACTAATTCTTACTGGAATTATTTTTTCATCTTCTTTGATATTTACCATTGTGTAATAATAGTCTGTATCATCTCTTTTAACATTAATTAAGCCTTTCTCAGCTGTCTTATAACCATCAGGAGTTTCAGTTTCGACAATAGTATAATATCCAGTTGGTAAATCTCTAAATATTTTAGTACTTGTTATAGTTGTCCATAAGGCATATTTATTGGCTGAAGAACAAGTTTTAGTAGAACAATCCCCTTTATATAAAGTTAATTCAACATCATTTAAATATTTTCCGTCTTGATCAACTTTTTTAATTCTTAAAGAATTTTCTTCTTCAACTTCTCTTGTGGTTGTTCTTGTAGTTGTTTTTGTTGTAGTTGTTTCTTCATCAATATATAAAGTCATACTTTTAGTAATATTTAAAGGATATGAATTATTATATACAACATCATAAATGGCTCTTTGATAACCAGATTGAGTTGTATAATAATCATAAGCTGATAAAATATTATAACTACCACTAGCTTTAACACTAAATCTATTACTTCCTTCATCAACTGAATTAGAAGGTACTCTTACTTGAAATGTTCCATTGTTATTACTAATATTACTATTAATAATTTGACTTCCTCGAGGAGCATTTACTAATTCAACTCCACTAAAAGATTTTAAATTATTACTTGTTAAAGTAATTGTATTTGAAATATAATAACTTCCTTGTTTAGTAAAACTAACTGATCCAGAACTGAATGCCATATTTCCTTTTGATTGATTATAAGATTTAGCTCCTTCGACTAAATTATATACATAGCCACATACCGAATTAGTATTACGATTATTAGTGCAATACGTTTTAAAAGTATTTAAATTACTTTGACCATCGATGATATCTTTATACCACCAAACTGCCATTTGTAAAATATAAAAATCTTTATTTATATCTCCTGTACTTGGTTGATTTCTTAACATATAGACAAAACCTTCATCAACCTCTTTACCTAAAGTTAATGTCTTATTTGCTGGAAATTCCAATTTTATATTATCACAATATATATAATGTCCATCAGTTGTTTTTTTAACTGATGCACCATAACCGGATACAAAATAATGCAGTCCCGATTGGTTACCAGCTTGAATAGTAGATGGGGCTGATGCGGCATTTGCACTAAACCCAAATCCTAAAATTGAAATAAAACCTAATAATAAGCCAAAAATCCCTTTTTTCATACTCAAAACCCTCTTTCTTTTTTTAAGTGTTTTCTATGGTACCATAATTATCAATAAAATGCAAGTTTTATCGTCATTT
>CAZZNR010000118.1:0-2703 GCA_964655835.1 uncultured Muribaculaceae bacterium
GTAAATTAATATTTTTACCCTGATATTTAAAATTAGTGTTAATATAACCAAACTTAATATTTAGAGTGCAATAGAAATTAGTCATATTATTATTAGGAATCATTATAATATCAAGTCCATTTTCTAATTTTTCTAAATAAACATATTCACCGGTATTTTTAATTTTAATTTTCTTCATTAGCTTCACCGCCTACTAGAGAATAAATAGTACTAATACTGATTTTTTTACTTAAATTAAAGATTTCTTCTTTAGTTACTTTCTTAAATTCTTTAATCCTTGTTTCATAATCATCTAAATCACTATTGTTTTTAAAAAAATAATTATCAATAATTGTGCTTATATTATCCATAGATAAATTTAAAGTAAAAATAATTAATTCTTTAGCTTGGTCTAACTCTTCATCAGTAATATTATTACTCATCTCTTTAATAGCTTGTTTAATCAAATTAATGGCTTTATCTTTAGCATTGACGTCAACAGCTGTTTTGATTATAATTTGACCATCATATTTTTGATATTTAGAACTTACATTATAACATAAAGAGTTTTCTTCTCTAAGTTTTTTATATAATTTAGTTTCAAGAGAACCCCCTCCTAAGATTGCATTATATAAATGCGCTACATATTTTTGTTCATAACTAGTTAAATTATTTAAATTTAAGATTAAAATAATATTAGTTTGAACATAAATATATTTTTCATCTTTTATTAAAGGTTTTCTTTTTGGATTACTGGTATACATTTTAACTTCATGATTTTTCAGGTATTTAAATTTGGCATATTTAGAAATAATATTTGCAATTTCATCCATATCTAAATTCCCTACAATATAAATATTTATATAGTCATGTTTTAAAACCTGTTTATAATATTTATATAATGAAGTAGGATTTATATGATCAATTTCTTCTAAGGAACCAAGGCTTGTAAAACTTGAAGTAGAATTTTCACCTAAAGTTTTTAATGCTTCAATTAAAGCATATCTTTCGGGGTTTTCTTTTACTGATTTAATATTCGTAATATTTCTATTTTTAATAATCTCGAGTTGATCATAATCAAATTCTTCATTTCTCGCTAAAGGATTTAATATCATCTCAAAAGGAAGCTTTAAAGTTTCTTCTAAAGTTTCTTTGTCTGTATATTTAGGATTAATAAAATCTAAACATAAATTAGTTATAATTGAATTCCCAACTCGGCCATTAACACTATAAATTGAAGCATTATATAACTCTTCTAGTTTTAAATGTTTATCTCTCATTGTCGGATACTTTTTACTAAAATCGGTTAAATAGTCAAATAGAATATTTCTCTTACTAATTTCATCCTTAACAACATTATTCATAAATATGATTTCCATATGACATAATTTAAACCTGTTTGTTTTTATTGTATGTAAGTTGTATGGCCCCATTTTATATTCTTTATATACCATAATGCACCTCACTTACTAGTATACGTCAATATTTTTTTTTTATAATTTAATTATAACACTATCTTTGTTATAATTAATAGAAGGAGTTGATAAAATTGAAACCAAATCATATCATAACTGATCAAGAAAATATATCTGATTTAGTCTTATTACCAGGAGACCCTCTGCGAGCAAAATATATTGCTGAAAAATATTTAACAGACGCAAAACTAGTTAATGAAGTAAGAAACATGTTAGGATATACCGGTACATATAAAGGCAAGAAAATAACCGTTATCGGTAGTGGTATGGGTATTCCTTCAGTAGGAATCTATGCTTTTGAATTATATCATTATTATAATGTTAATAAAATTATTAGAATCGGTTCAGCCGGAGCATATCGAAAAGAAATAAAAGTAAGAGATATTGTATTAGGTAAAAACGCCTATTCTCATTCTAATTTTGCCTATGCGATTAAAAAGACTCATGAAAAACTAATTGCTGGATCAAGTGCTTTAAATGACAAGATTATTAAAACAAGTAAAGAACTAAATATTCCACTTCATTATGGTACTATTTATACTTCAGAAGTATTTGATGTTTATCATAATATTAATCATTTAAAAGAAAGCATTCCAGAAGATATAAAACCATTAGCAAGTGAAATGGAAGCTTTTGGCCTTTTTCACATAGCAGACTTGTTACATAAAGATGCTTCATGTTTAGTATCAATTAGTGATAGTAAATTTGAAGATAATGTTGATTTAACTAGTGAAGAACGTCAAAAAACTTTTGATCAAATGATACTACTTGCTTTAGAAAGTATAATATCATAAAAAGAACTAATAATGAAGTAAACCCCAAATAGTTCACAAAAAAAATAAAAACATATTAATTAATGTTATCATTTTAGTAGGAGGTTATATGAAAGAAATAGTTAAAATATAAAAGAGCTAACAACCAGTAGATATGTTTCCTAATACTTATTATGTTGAATGGGTAGTTTTATTAGAAAACAAGAAATATTAAAATTAATTAAAGAAGATAAAATTCCAAAAAGTTACACATGTATTTTAAAAGAATATATGTAATATATTGAAAATGAGAGGTAAGTTATGGACAAAAGAACAATAATAGATGAATTATTAAAAGATAGAGAAGATTTGAAATGTGAATATGTTTATACAAGGGATATAGACTTTGTTAAATCAATATTAAATATGGAGATATGGAAGAATCCGGAATATAAGAGATTATTAACATCTACCATATGGAGAAGCAATCCAGAAGA
>CAZZNR010000119.1:0-2680 GCA_964655835.1 uncultured Muribaculaceae bacterium
ATAAAAGATATCATAATGAGCAAAATTATTAACATAATAACTATATAATTCCGTTGAAATTACCCATCCTACTGTTGTAAAAGCCGTTCCAATATTTAACCTTGATGAAGGTAATGCTTTATCAGGTGATATAGTATAAATTACTTTAATAAAAATAAATATTATGACCCAAGATATCGGACCTTGCAAAATTTCTAGGATATTTGCTAAGGTAGATTTAATATTAAAGTAATCAACCGCATCAATAATTTTAGTCCCAAAGGCTGGTACTAATAATAAGAATAAAATTAAAATAACAATTGCAATAGTTAAAAAAATCGCTTTTAATCTTCTTTTAAGCCATGAAGATTGTTTAACATTATAAATTTCATTACTAATTATAATAATCGAATTAGCCCCATTAGAAGCAATATAAAACATTAAGATAAACACAATTACTAATTTTAAATCAATTACTTTACCACTTATTATCGGAATCATCATGTCGGCAACTCCCGAACTAAAATTATCTTTTAAGGTATTTATAATAGTATCAATAGATATTCCAAAAAAAGATGCTCCATATCCAATTAAAGTTATAATAGGAACTAAAGATAACATCACAAAGAAAGCTAATTGCCCTGGCAATATCGCTATCTCTGGTTGGCCTAATACTTCCCAAACTCTTTTAAAAAATTTTTTGACATATTTAATACGATTTTTATATGTTTTTTTAAATCTCTCTCTCATTTTGGGCCTCTGAATTTTCTTTATTTTCCCTCATTTGGATAGTAGCTTCATTTATTGCATCATCAATTAATTTCAAATCATCAACAATCATACTAAAGCCAATTGCAACCCCATATTCATAAGGTAGTTCTTTAAATTCTTTAACTAATTTTTTAATATAATTTAAGACTTGTTTTTCACTATAGCCGACTAAATAAACCATAAACTCATTACCATCAGTTCGCATTATTTCGGTATTATCAAGTTGAGTTTTAATAAGAATATTAGCAGCTGCTTTAATTTGTTTATCGCCTTCCAGATAACCTAAAGTATCATTTAAATACTTAACATTATTTAAATCAAGAATAATTACAGCTTGAGGATACATCGTATTATTATTCCAAACATCTTTTTTTTCATTTAAATAATTACGATTTTTTAAAGAAGTTAATAAATCAATAAACTTAAGCTTTTCATCTTTTCTTATCTTTGTGTCTAATCTTAATCTACTTTTTGAAAAATAAATTATTAATCCCATTATTATTACGCCCGTTGTAAAAATTAAAACATACTTAGCAATAATAGTAATAATGTTACCACTTTTAGCTGCTATTTTATAATTAGCTAAACCTTCATTAATAATACTATTATCATCAATGGTATTTATGTATGAGCTAAATAATCTATAAAAAGCATCAGTATTATCAATATATTGAAAATTATAATTATCATTAGTATAACCCGTAAATATAATATTATAATCATTTATTTCTTTATTAACATAATAATCATAGGTATTAGCATCAATTGCAACAATCTGATCTTTTCTTGTAGCTTTTAATAACTTTTTTTCATTAGCTACTGTTTCTAAAGTGATTTCCGGAATAGTATTTAAATAACTATATATTTTACTATTTTCTTGTACCATTACTTTTTCACTGGTTAAATCACTAATATTTGAAATATTTAAATCCTTACTAAGCGGTGCGATTAAATAATACTTAACATTTAAATTAGTAAAAATTTTACTATGTTCAGAATTTATATTAGTATCAACAAACATTAAATTAACTTTTTTATTATTAAAATCCTTAATTAATTTTTCACTATTTTTATATTTCGTAAGCGTAAATTCTACCTCACTTAATTTACTAAAATAATCTAAATAGTTTACCGCTATCCCCCCATACTTAGAACTAGCTAAAGTTTGATAAGGCGTACTAGCAACAAAACCATAAGTATAATTTTTATTAGTTAAAGTATCGGTTTCACTTTGAGTTAATTTTAATTTATCAATAAATAATTTATAAGCATAAGCATAATAAACGCTTTCATATTCGTTTTTAATCCATTTATTATAAAATTTTGAAATAATGGAATTTAAGGTTTCTTCATTACCTAAATGTAAAAAATAATTTATCGGTAAATCACTTAAATGATATACAATTTTATAATCATTTTCGATTATGATATCTAAATATTCATTTTTAGGAACAATTATATATTTAACGGCATCAGTATTAAGAGCTTCTAATAAAGCTTCTTTAGTATCTAAAGTCGTATAAGTAATAGTATTTTTATAAGAATTAGTAACTCTAGATAAAGTATCAGCCGTTAAACCAATTGTACTTCCCGTTAAATCATTAAAGGAAGTCACTACATCAGCTTTTTTTCCGATAATGACATAATAATCTTTATATATAGCTAAATCTCTAGAAGTAATATCTTTGCTAATATAAAAACCTAATTCACTACCTAATATGTTAGTATCTTTAACAACTTTATTAAATTTAATTAAGTCTTCTTCTTCCAAATCTTCTAAAAAATCAAAAAATACTCCTGAACCATTATAACCAAAAATATTTAATTTATTGGGAATATTAATATCTATTAAATTATTTTTATTTTCAGCTATCCATTCTTTTTCTTTAATACTTAATTTATTTTCATCATAAAAATAATTATAAAAAAT
>CAZZNR010000120.1:0-2591 GCA_964655835.1 uncultured Muribaculaceae bacterium
GTGCTCAGCAAAGATAATATTATTATTAACATAATCTTTTGCTCCTCTTAAATAAAAACTTATGCCATAATCATCTAATGCTTTATACATTACATTTTCAGTAGAACCATTTATACTTTCAAATGTTCCAGCTGGTGCTTCTGTTATTTTTGATGCGCCACCATAAGCATCAAATATTGCATCCGTTAATAATTCATTAGTTGCTCCTATTCCTTCTAATATTTCTATATGAGCACCAAATGATTTACCATGATCTTCATTTTGATTTTCACTATTATCAGTAAAATAGATATCTAATGTATAAGTATGCACTTTGTCACCATTAGTTGGTGAACTGTATGTTCCATAACCAAGTAAAGTTGAACTTACTCCTGATTTAATTGGGATTAAATCAGTGTTACCGGCTACTACTGTACCATTATTATCTGTATTTACACTTGTTAATTTATATTGCAGAGCATCATCACTAAATGTATTTTCATCTACTTCTAAATACAATGAATATGCCATATTTGAATCAGTTGTATTATTTCCCGTTACGGTAAAAGTTTTGGCTGCCCAAGCAGATGACCGCGGAAAAATATTATTAATCGTAATATTATTTCCTCCATCAAAAGTCATATACATTGTTCCACTACTTACACTAATCGTTGTTGTCGTTTCTGATCCAGTGATATTAGCAGTAAAGTAAGCATAACTTAAGCCAAGGATTAAAAAAAATAAAGCAATTGATATTAATGCTTTTGGTATTTTATTTATTTTTCTAAGATTATTCATGATTAACGCTCCTTTTCATACTTCACGCTTCATCGCATATCTTAGTACAAATTTTACGACAATTGTCGCTTTTTCTCAACTTAACTATTAAATAAATTATTCAAAAATACCAGCAGGGATAATACACTTGCCACTTCCTTTTTTAGGACCTTTTTCATACTCTTCGCCTATTAAAGGGCAAGTATTTTTAGTTATTGTATCTTTTAAATATCCCCCGTAATGATTAACTATGTATATCATAGTAAGACTAGCTATAACTAAAAATAATATAATTTTAGATACGGTCAAATCGCTTTCAAATATTCTTTTCATAAGATAAGTTTATAAAATTTATTAACTAAACAATGTAGAATAATGGCACTACTTTATTTTTTTATCTTTTTTTGATAAAATACATACGGTGAGGTGAAATATATGAAACTACCTAATATTGATATTTTAGATGAAAAAAATAAAATATTAAGACAAAAATCAAAAGAAGTAATATTTCCTTTAACAAAAGAAGATAAGAAAAGAATTGATGATTCTTTAAAATACTTAGAAATGAGTCAAATAGAGGAATATATTGAAAAATATGATTTACGAGCTGGTATGGGTTTATCTTTCATTCAACTAGGTATTCCCAAAAAAATATTTGTTGCTTCGGAAGAATTAGATGATGGTACTTTTAAAAGATATGTTTTTATAAATCCAGAAATAATAAGTAAAAGTGAAGAATTAATCTATGTTGGTGAAGGTGAAGGATGTTTAAGTGTTAATCGTGATGTTGAAGGTATTGTTCCTAGACATGCTCGAGTCACTATTAAAGCTTTTGATCAAAAAGGTAAAACTTTTCAATTACGATTTAGGGAAGATTTAGCTGTTCTTTGTCAACATGAAATTGATCATTTAAATGGCATTTTGTTTATTGATCATATTGATAAAAAAAATCCTTATAAAAATAAAAATTTAATGCGAGAAATATAAAAAGAAGTTATTAACTTCTTTTTTTTAGCCAATTTTATAATCATCTTCAAGAGAAAATTCAACATTTTCATTTATCCATTCTTTACGAGGTTCAACAATATCTCCCATTAAAACACTTACTCTTTTTTCAGCAAGAGCTGCATCATTAATACTAACTTTAATTAAATTTCTAGAGTCTGGGTTCATTGTTGTTTCCCAAAGTGGTCCAGGATTCATTTCACCTAATCCTTTATATCTTTGAATTTTATAATTGTTTTTATCTTTAGTTAATTCTTTTAATTCATCATTTGCCCAACAATATACATGATTCTTACCATAATCAACTTTATATAATGGTGGCATTGCAATATATAAATGTCCACCTTCTATTAAAGGTTTCATAAAACGATAAAAGAATGTTAGTAATAAACATTGAATATGAGCTCCATCATCATCAGCATCAGTCATTATAATTACTTTATCATAATTAATATCATTAACATCAAATTCATTACCTACCCCAGCACCAATACAATTAATCATCATGTTTATTTCTTCATTTTTAAATATGTCAGCGGTTTTAGCTTTTTCAGTATTTAAGATTTTACCCCTTAAAGGTAAAATTGCTTGAAATTTACGATCTCTACTTTTTTTAGCTGTACCTCCAGCTGAATTTCCTTCGACAATAAATAATTCATTTATTTTAGCATTTTTAGTTTGAGCTGGAGTTAATTTTCCACTTAATTGGGATTGACCTTTTTTATTTTTACCGTTTCTAACTTCTTCTCTTGCTTTTCTAGCAGCATCTCTTGCTATTTTACTTTTATTCATTTTTTCAATTAAAGAAACTGATATTTCTCTATTTTCTT
>CAZZNR010000121.1:0-2586 GCA_964655835.1 uncultured Muribaculaceae bacterium
AGACAAAATAGCCGAATATGCCATCAGCAAACTAAATGAAAACTTAAATACTAATAAAAAAAGCTTATCATATAAGCTAATTATTAATCTTCTCTTTTTTCTTCATCGATTTCTTTAATTAAAGTAGTTGTAAATACCGACATAATATATTTTAATATATCTTGATTAGTAACTTCTTTTAAGAAAATTTCTTCATTTATTTTTTTTTCTTCAAAAATTACTGATATATCTGTCATTTCATCTTTTTCATCTAGCTTAGTAGCTAGGAAATATTTCTTATCATTTTGAATAGTCTCATCTAAGATGTAATACTTTCGATCATCATCTAGTTTCACAATAGTATCTAGCTTCATTATAATCCCATCCCTTTATCATCTTCTTTTACTTCATTAATCTTATTTAGATCAAGGATATTCTCAATATTATTAATTATATAATTAAAATATTTATTTTTAGTTTTTAAATCAATTTGATCTTCATATTCATAGTAAGCCCACAAAATAGCCGAAAGTAAAGCTTCTGGTTTTATATTTTTACTTGTTTGAAGTGCCAGACCTGCTAATACCAAAAGTTTTTGAGTAATTTTTTTATAATCTAAATTACCATCACTTATTAAAACAACTTTAAATAAATCATTAGTTGAAGAAGGAACATTATTTTCAATAGGAACATGATTATCCAAAGTAGAAAAGTTTTCTTCTTTTTTAAAATATATTGAATTGGAATTAATTTTTAATCCTAAATCATCTAATAAACTTTCATATTTTTGTCTACTTTTATTGTGATTTATTAAAACCGCACTATATTTATCACAAGTTACATACATATTATTAAATTTGCCAATCATTATTTCCTTAATATTATTATCTATGGGCATAAGCATAATTTCTTCATATACCATATTAAGTTCTAGTTTCAATTTTGCTATATATTCTTCACTAATTTTGATATCTTTATTATCTATATCTTTAGCAAAATTAAAAGTTTCTAAATTTGGTCCGCCGTACATATGTAATAATCTTTTATACTCAATCATTTTGTCAATATATTCTTCATCAGATTTGATTTCAGCCTTTTTTTCAATATTTGAAATCAATTTATTAAAGCAATCTTTATCAAAGTTATTTAAATCGGTCTGATTTAGCATATTTAATATTGCATCAAGATCAATTTTTAAATCTTTTTTAAAATTGTTCGAAGTAATTGGATAATCAAAACTAAGTATTTCATTTCGAATACTTATTAAATCATTTAATTTATTCATTGGATCTAATTCGCCTTTGTTAATTTGTTCAACAAAGCCATTTATTTTAACATAATCATTAATATCCAAATTATTATAAACTATTTTTTGAAAAAAATCGCTAATATTTTTATTATAATTTATCGTTTCATTATCTAATTGTCCCTTTTGATCTAATATCAATATAAATCCCACTTTCTATAATTAAATTATATTAATTCTTCAAAATCTTTTTTATTTAATTTTGCTGTCTTTATATCTTCGGAAAGTTTTTGTTCATCAACATTATAAGTATCTTTTAATTCCTTAACTAATACTTCATTATTTTTTATTAAATTGATTCTCGTATTAATTCTTTTTACTAAATCTTCGACGACTTCTTTAATTCGAAAATCGATATCAATTAAATCTTCATCTAATACAACAGTATAGACATTATCTATCTTATTAAGTCTATCTAAATAGCGAGGAGATAAATTATTTCTTTCTAGTATTTTATCTACATTACTAGCATATTTTTTTATTTCCTCATTTAATTCTTCAAGTTCTTTACTTATGTTTCTAACTCTAACGGCTGCTAAGACTCTTTCAGTTGCTTCTTTTTGGTCAATACTATCAAATAGTAATTCATTTCCCATTTTTATCACTCCTTTTTATTCTATTACCCCGGCTTTACCATTAATGACGATATTTAAATGAACTTCACTCCCTAGTGCTTCATTTGGTAATTTATATATATTAGCATCTGCCACCCATATTCTTAATGAAAACCATTTTGATTTCCCCGGTTCTAAAATACCATTGTAAATCTTATTTTGAGGTTGATTCCCAAGTAAATTAGGCCCTTCTTCATTTAAATCATATCTAATATAATTATGAGAAAGTAATTTCCGATCTAGTAAACTGGGATTATCATCAACACTAATTGAGTATGTATACGGTACTGTTCCAGTATTATCAATCGCAAAAGTATAAACATTATTAGATTCTAATAATGCTAATTCATCTGGCATTGGTTTTAATTCAGTAACATTAATAGCTGATCCAGTTGTATATGTAATTTGTAAATCCCCAACATTTAATACTTGGGTTTTTACATCTGTTTTAACATCCATAAATAAGCCATAAGAAGAACCAACAATAGTAATAACTAATATAAAAACCGTCGCTACCGATATAAACAATCTTTTTTTCAATTGCTTTTTAATATACATTATTCTATCACCCAAACAATCATTATCTTAATTCTATCATTAAACCTAATAATAAAGCAACATTTTATTTGCTTTATGTTAAAGTCTTTTGAAAATGTTACCAATATTGACCACAGGAAAATGTTACCA
>CAZZNR010000122.1:0-2553 GCA_964655835.1 uncultured Muribaculaceae bacterium
TCCTTTTTTATACATTTTTTATGCTCCTCTTACCTTATTATAACACATAGACTTTACTATATAATTAATTTTTTGTATAATTAATTTAGGTGATAAATATGGAAAATAAAATAAAAGATGTAATTGATAAAATGAGACCATACATGAATAGTCATGGTGGAAATATTGAGTATATAAAATATGAAGATAGTATCGTATATATTAAATTAACTGGTTTTTGTAGTTCTTGCCCTCATCAAAATGAAACCTTACAAAATGGTTTATTAAGAGCTCTTCAAGCTGAAATACCAGAAATAAAAGATCTTATTGTGGTAGATTTATAGTTTTTTTTCTTATCCAATTTATATAAATAATTGGATATTTTTTTTGTAATAAATTATATATTTTTATTAATAAATCTTCAAAATCATAACATAACTTAATTATCATAATTAATTCATCTTCTTCTTTATTATTTAAAATAATCTCATCAAAGATATCAAAATAATAAGAAGGATACAAAATTCTAGCCAGTAATAAATTGGCACTTTCTTCACTATATTTAAAACTATTAATATATTCTAAATAATAATCATCTTCTTTTTTTTCGCAAAAAAAAGAATTTTTTATATACTCGGCTATATCTCTTACATAGATATCAGATAACATATTACCAGGATTAAAATAATCACCTTTTCTTATCGGAACATTCATCCGGTAATGTTGGATAATACTTTCATTTTCGGGAATATTTAAATACTTATTTGCAATATAAATGGCATTCTCAGCAAGACCTATATAATAATATATACTTTCTAAAATTATTTTTTTATCTTGAGCAAGTTCATTTATTTGAATTTCATAATAGTCAATTCTATCACTCCATAGTTTACCCCAATTGACATCACTCTTACTAGGAATATAAATTTGTTCTCCAAATTTTAATATTTCTTTGTCATCACCATTTATTTGAAATAAAATATATTCTTTGTTTTCAAAACTACTTACTGGATTGTTATCTTTATTAGTAATAATAATAAAATAGCCAATATTATTTTGTATTAATTTTTCATAAATATCTAAAATATTATTTTTAGGTAAAACTAATTCAATTAATAAAAATTTATACCCTTTAATTTCAAAATAAAAACCATTATACATTTTTTGTAATTCATTAGGATATAAATTGTAATAATAATTAATTATCTTTTCCATATTTAATAATATGAAAAAAGCTTAAGTTATATACTTAAGCCGCTAATTTCATATTTTGGTCAGGTTCATCAAACATATTTTTTGATTCTGAATTAATACTAAAAGGTGATACAAAATTTCCTGACTGATTTAATTCTGATGCTGGTTGGATATTATTTGATTGTTCAAGCGCAGGCGTATCTAATCCGGTTTGTTCGATAGCTGATTGTTCTAACTTCGGTGTATCATCTACTGATTGTTCAATTACTGGATCAGGCGTAACTGGTTGATTCATTGTTGGAGATTCAAAGACAGATTTAATTACTGGATTTGTAATTGGTTGTTCTATTACAGGCGTATCCAATCCGGTTTGTTCGATAACTGATTGTTCTAACTTTGGTGTATCATCTACTGATTGTTCAATTACTGGAGTTGAATTTGATTTTAAGTTAACAAGTTTTATTACATCTTCACCAAGTGAATCAAGATCCCCTTGAAGTTTTGTAATTATATTTATAATTCCTAAAACTTTTTCTTTTCTAATATTATCTAAATCTTTTTCTTGCTGAGGTTTATTTTGAACTGATTCCATATTAACAATTGATTCTTTTATTGGAATATCAATAGGTGCTACTTTTACTTCCTCTTGAATTTTCGGTTCTATAAGTTCTTTTGCAAGTAATTCAGCCGGTGTAATTTGTTCTACTGGGGCAGTTGAAGATTGCTCAATTACTGAAGATTTTTTTCTTATTTCTAGCATATGATTTTTAATTTTTTCTAAATCTTGTTTTTTTACTGCAATTGTTCTATAAATTCCAGATGGTCCAACTTTTACCCGTATTTTATTATTTATTACATCCTCCACTTTATAAACCTCCTATTTCAATATATTGTACATTAGGATTTTCATTTCCTGTTAAAATTGATTTCATTACATTTTTTAAATTAGTCCATTCTTCTTCTGTCATTTGTTCCCCAATATTAATCGGACTATTAGTATTCATAATTTCAGCAACATACATTTTTATTAAGCCATTTTCAACAACTTCGTTTTTTGTATAAAATATATATTTTTTCCCTGTATTAACCAATTCAAAACTACTAATAAGTTCAGCAGGAATAATTTCACCACTAGACATTTCAACTTCAATGTTATTCATATTATAACCTCGCTATTCTATAACAAGCATAACATAAAAAAAAAGCTTATTCAATAACTTTTTCGATAATAAAATATCGGCATTGTAGTGTTACAATTGATGTGAAACAATTTGGATATAAAAAAAGTGATTCATGACTTATAATTGAGTTAGTAAAAACCAAATAAGATAGGTCGTGAATCACATGTTAAGTATAAAACAAATTGAATCAAAAATAAAG
>CAZZNR010000123.1:0-2549 GCA_964655835.1 uncultured Muribaculaceae bacterium
TAATTCCATCTTATTCAATCGATGTTATTGATAAGGGTAAGTCAATAAGAGTACATGCTCTAGAAGAAGAAATAAATAATGTTATTTTAATAAATGGTCAAATGCCTAAAAATAATAATGAGTGCTTGGCAGATGTTTATAAATACAAATTAAGAGACAAGATTACATTTGAAAGTGATAATTTATCAGATATTTTATCAATTTCGGAATGTGAAGTTGTAGGATTAATAAAGTCTCCTCTTTATGTTAGAGATGAAAAAGGTATCTCTAATGTTGGTAATGGAAAACTAATTTCTTTTATTTTTATTAATAAAGATACTTTTGTATCAGAATATTATACTGAAGTCTATATCACAGCAAAGGAATCAAAAGAAAAAAACTCTTATTATAATGATTATGAGAAATCAATCACACCTTTAAAACAAGAATTGGAAGAATTAAAACCGATAAGGGAAACCATTCGTTATGAAGAAATATTATTAGAAGCAAATAATGAAATTATAAAGATAAAAAAAGAAACAGATAATAAGATAAATAGTTCTCTAACCGAATTAAAAGAAGCGAAAATAAAACTCGATAACGGGAAAAAGGAATTAGAGACAAATAAAAATAACAATTTGAAGAAAATCGGGGCAAATAGAACTGAATTAAATAATAATAAAAATTTAATTTTAAGTAATCTTAATGGTTTAGGAATAAGTGAAAGTAATTTAAATAATTATATTTCAAGTTTATCTGATACTATAAAGAATTTAAAAAATCAGCTTTCTTTATTAGAACCACATAGTGATGAATATAGCACTTTAAACTCTCAGATAGTAGAAACAGAAAAGAACTATAATAATTTATTGTCCATGAAATCGAATTTAGATGAAATAAACAAAGGATTAATCACTTTGGAAAGCAATTATACTGTCTTTCAAAGCGAAATTTCTAAAGAAGAAGCAAAATTACAACAGGGATATTATGAATATGAAACAGGAATGAAAGAACTGGAAAATGCTAAAGAAGAATCAAATCAAAAAATAAATGAGGCAAAAGAAGAGTTAAATAATATAGAAAAACCTGTTTGGTATTTGTTAGATCGTACTGATAATGGTGGTTATATAAGTTTTAGTGAAGATGTTTTAAAAATAGATGCAGTTGCTAAGGTATTACCATTGTTCTTTATTCTTGTTGTTATACTGATGATATTGAACACTTTAACGAGGTTAATTGAAGAAGAAAGAACTGAAATGGGAATACTATTATCTAATGGTTTTAGCAAGACAAATATAATGGTGGGTTACTTGATTTATGTAACAACTGCTGGAATTCTTGGTATAGGAATAGGTTTAACAATGGGTTACACTTTGATTCCTAATGTTATATATGGCGTGTTTTTAGCTAGATATTATGTTCCTAGTTTAATAACAATCGTAAGTCCATTACCTTTTTCCCTAGTTATTTCCATAACTTTAATTATTATGATTGTTGTAACCGTCATAACTTGCATGAAAGAATTAAAAGAAGTTCCCGCATTACTTTTAAGGCAAAAACCACCAAAAACAGGTAAAAAAGTATTTATAGAAAAGTTCGGTTTTTTATGGACAAATATGAGTTTTATGTGGAAAACTACTATTAGAAATTTATTTAGATATAAAAAGCGAATTGTAATGACTGTTTTAGGTGTTGCAGGATGTACTGCCTTGTTAGTAGCAGGTATGGGAATCAATGATAGTATTAATACTATTTCAAAATTACAGTATAAGGATATTATAAAATATGATTCAATGTATGTTTTTAAAAATGATGTTACCAGAATATCTGATAATCTAACAGAGCTTTTCAAAAAAAACGAGATTGTAAATCCGATTCTTGTCAATCAAAATGCTTACACTTTCTCATTTGATAATAAGACCGAAGATGTATATTTGGTCGTTCCGTCAGATATTGTTAATTTTAATAATTATGTTACTCTAAAAAGTACTGTCTCAGATAAAAAGATAAGTATTTCTGATAATGGGGCAATTATAACAAAACAATTAGCAGAGTATTTAAAAGTTGGTATTGGAGACAGTATTAACATTAGAAATAGTGATAATGAATTATTTATTTTATATGTTTCAGATATTACTTATAATTATGTATCGCATTATATCTATATGGGAGAAACCTATTATAAGGAAGTGTTCAAGAATGATATAACTTATAATAGCATTATTGCTAATGGAAAATTAAATGATGATGTCGCTCTAAAAGATTATGATTTATTAATGGTCACTTATACAGATGATATTATTGATAATTTTGATGACTTTGTATCAGGTTTAAACAAAATAATTATATTAGTAGTAATATTTGCCTGTTTCCTAGCATTTGTTGTTCTTTATAACCTTACAGTTATCAATGTGAGTGAAAGAAAAAGAGAGATTGCAACTTTTAAAGTATTAGGATTTTATGATAAAGAAATATCAACCTTTGTTTATCGAGAAACCTTTATACTGACAATAATAGGTATTATATCAGGGTTATTTTTAGGAATCTATTTTCATCGTTTTATAATGTAT
>CAZZNR010000124.1:0-2503 GCA_964655835.1 uncultured Muribaculaceae bacterium
CCAGCATCAATCTTTATGGGTGATACGGGAAGTATGTTTTTAGGATATATTATAGCTATCATAGCTCTTTTGGGTTATAAAGCTACTACAGTTACATCATTATTTGTTCCTATTTTAATCTTATTTTTACCAATATTAGATACTGTTCTTGCGATATTTAGAAGAGTATTAAAAGGAGAAAATATTGGTTCTCCTGATAAAGAACATATTCATCATCAATTACTTAAATTAAATAAATCGCCAAGAAAAACCGTATTTATTATGTATGGTGTAAGTATCTTATGCGCTTCTATATCAATATTTTACTCACTAGGTGATAATCAATTAGCAATTTTATTATATATATTATTAATGCTAATTATTGTCGTTTTAATATTTAAAACTGATATTTTATTTAAACATCAAAAAAAATAAGTTTTTAAATAAAGACTTATTTTTTTTATTCAACTGTAACAGATTTAGCAAGATTCTTTGGTTTATCAATGTCTCTTTTATTAAGTTTAGCAATATAATATGATATTAATTGTAAATAGATAATTGGTAAAATTGGTTCTACTAAAGAATGAATGTGTTCAATTTTAATTAAGTCATCATAGCATTCTTTATTATTATCCATATTTAGAGAACTTAAAACAATTGAATATGCTCCCCTTGCTTTAGTTTCTTTAATATTGCTGATAGTTTTTAAAGCAATATTTTCATCAGTGATAACACTTATAACCGGAGTATTTTTATTAATAAGTGCTATTGATCCATGCTTTAATTCACCAGATGGATAAGCTTCGGAGTGGATATAAGATATTTCTTTAAGTTTTAAACTTCCTTCCATTACTATCGCATAGTCAATTTTTCTACCTAGGAAAAAAATATCATTTGCTTTAAATATTTTCTTAGCAATTGATTCACAAATTTTGGTATTACTTAAGATATCTTGAATGTACAAACTTAAATTATGATAATCATTTATTATTTGTTCTTTTTCTTTGATATTAATAATTTTTTTATCAACACTTGTTTTAAAAGCAAGTATTGATAAAAGTAATGCTTGAGCACTATAAGCTTTGGTTGTTGCAACTGCAATTTCTGGCCCGGCTTTAATGTATAAAACATTTTTTGCTTCACGGGCTATTGAGGAACCAACAACGTTAACAATTGCTAAAGTATCGATTTTTTTCTCTTTTACTAATCTTAAAGATGCTAGTGTATCAGCTGTTTCACCTGATTGGCTAATTACGATTAGTAAGCACTTTTTATCCAGAAAATTTTTCTTATATCGATACTCGCTAGCAATGTCAACATTAATTTCCATTTTGCAATATTCTTCAAACCAATATTTAGCAATTAAACCAGTGTGATAAGCACTACCACATGCTACAATATCAATTCGGTTATATTTGGTAAGATCAGGCAAATTAATAAAATCATAATCATTAATATATTCTTTAATAGTTTGCTCAATTACTTTAGGTTGCTCAAATATTTCTTTTAACATAAAGTGTTCGTAGCCATTTTTCATGCCAGCTTCTAAATCCCATTCAAATTCTAAGATCTTCTTTTTAACTAATTTTTTTTGATTGTAGACTTTAATATTTTTGTTTGAAACAATTCCAATATCACCCTCATTTAATAAGATATATTTTTTCGTATATTTTAAAATGGCAGGAACATCACTAGCAACATAATTTTCCTTATTACCAACGCCAATAATTAATGGCGAATCCTTTTTCATCACATACAGATGTTCAAAATCATTATTTACAATTATAGCTAATGCATAACTACCCATTAATAATTTTTGACTTTCTTCTAAACTTTTTAAAATATCTTGGTTTTCATTATACAAACTATTAATTATTGCACAGGCAACTTCCGTATCGGTTTTACTAATAAATTTATAATTCTTTACTAACGGATGTTTTTTTAATTCTTCATAGTTTTCAATTATACCATTATGAACTAAAGTAATATTACCAACATTATGAGGATGAGAATTTATTCTAGATGGTTGACCATGAGTAGCCCATCTGGTATGTCCAATGCCTAAGTTACTTTCTTCATTAAGATTTAAAATATTTTTTAAGATTGCAATTTTTCCCTGTTCTTTAATTATTTTTAGTTCCTTTTTTTTATTGTAATAAGCTATCCCCGATGAATCATATCCTCGATATTCTAGAGTTTCTAAACCATCAATAATTACGGGTATAGCTTTCTTTTTTCCAATGTAGCCGATAATTCCGCACATTAAAAAATCACCACTTTCTTTTTCATAATAAAAAAATAATGGTGATATATATTTTGTTATAATTTTGATTTTATTTTTTATATATATCTAACGTTTCCTTATAACGCAGTAATATCCGCCGAATATTTCGATAATTACTGACCTCGTCACCCAAAGTGGGCCTGGCGCTCATTATACCCGTTTAACCTCCTTAAGAGGATATAACTATTTACATTATATCAGATTAAAGAAAAAAAATGAACTATATGTCAAAATAAAATA
>CAZZNR010000125.1:0-2493 GCA_964655835.1 uncultured Muribaculaceae bacterium
TTTGAGACATTTTCAAATACTAACACTTAAGACATTATCATATGCTAAGCATAAAAAATTAAAAAAATATTAAAAAAAGGTTGACTTTATTAAATATATAGCATATACTAACAAGTAGTTAAGCAATTATTAATTTAATTTCTTAACTACTGAAAAGAATATAATTAATTTTATATTCTTTTCATTTTTTATTTAAATATAAAAATTGTTTAAAAATATCAATAAATATCAAAAAAAGTTAAAAAAAGGTTGACTTTATTAAATATATAGCATATACTAACAAGTAGTTAAGCAATTATTAATTTAATTTCTTAACTACTGAAAAGAATATAATTAATTTTATATTCTTTTCATTTTTTTTTAGATTAAAGTAAATAGCTTAAAAAATATTTTTGAGCTATTTTTATTGAAAAAAAAGTTATTATTATGTACAATCAAGATAAGATAAAAAGGATTGTAGTAAAAAATGAAGAAAAACCAAAATAATAAAAATAAAAAAGGATTAACTAAAGGAAATAGAATAATTATTATAATTACTCTTTTATTTGGGGTTTCATTTTTTGCCTATTTTTATATAAATAAATTAGAACTTAAAAATATTAAAGTAAATATAACAGAAAATAACTACCTTAATATTACTTTTAATAAAGCTCCATATTATAAAGCTTATTGTTTGACTTCAAATCAACCCACCACTCCGAAAATTAATAATGATAATTGGATATTAGCTAAAAATAATAGCTGCACTTTTAAATTAGATAATGGTAAAGTTTATCTTTATTTAAAATATCATAATAAAATTATTGAAGTTGAAGATTTAAATAATATTAATAAAATATATAATTTAAAAATTAATCAAGATAAACTTTATTTAGCATTAAATAGTACATATTCTTTAGATTTAACTTATGATAGTATTGGTAATATAAAAGAAAAAGTTAATTGGTTAAGCAGTAATCCAGAAGTGGCAACTGTTGATAATGAAGGAAATATTAATACCTTAAGTTCAGGAGATACAACAATAACAGCAACAATTAATGGTATCGAAGAAAAAGCTAAAATTATCGTAACCGATTTAATAACCAAAAGACCAAATAGTTATAATTATAATCGTAGTTTCTTATCATGTAATATGTATTCTAAAAGCGAAAATGATTTATTAGATGAGATATTAAAACAGCGAGTTGAAAGTGTGGGATATAAAACTCGAGCTGGGGTAGTTGAAGCGGCCAGATTTATTACTTTAGAATTTCCTTATCGAATTCCTTACTACTCTGAAAATGGTCGAATGGGATTTAGAGAATATAAAGTAGATGGGGAAGGAAGATATTATCATCAAGGATTATATTTACATGATAGTAGATTTTCTAATATTGAGTATATTTCCCAAGGACCTCAAACTTGGGGCTGTAGCATGTATAATATTGTTACAAAACGACATGGCAAAAATGGTTTAGATTGTAGTGGCTATATTACTTGGGTAATGGTAAATGGCGGATTTGATCCAGGGGATGTTGGAGCTGGATTAACCGAAAATTTATTCGATTTAACTGATACAGGAGAAAGAGTAAGATTTACTTCAAAAATTATTGCTAGTGGTGATGTTAAGGTTGGTGATTTATTAAGTTCAGAAGGACCAGCCGGCGGGCATATTGCTTTGATAATTGGTGAAGATGAAGATTATTATTATGTAACCGAATCATTATGGGTAGGGTCTCATACTGGAGTTACAGTAATAGCTTATAATAAAGAAACTATAAATAATCGCTATTATTGGGTAATATTAATGGATAATTATTATAAAGAAGATGGCAAATATACGGTTTACTGGTAAAAAGTAATGATTTAGAAGGTGAAATAGCTTAAAATATCAAAAAAAGTAAAAAAAAGCCAAAAAAGGGTTGACTTTTATATCGTAATAGCATATACTTTTAGTAGTTAAGCAATTATTAATTTAATTACTTAACTACTGAGAGAAATATGATTAATTTTATATTTCTCTCATTTTTTTGTTTAAGGAGATTTATAAATGGCAAGATTATTAAAAAAACATCAATTAATTGAAAGAAGTATCTTAACTAAATATCGTAAAACGATTTATTCTAAAGTAATAAAAGCAATTGAAGATTATGAATTAATAAAACAAAACGATAAAGTAATGGTATGTCTTTCTGGAGGTAAAGATTCTTTTTTACTAGCAAAATGTTTAGAAGAAATATCTAAACATGGTCAATTCAAATTTGATTTAAAATTTGTGGTTATGAATCCGGGTTATAAAGGCTTTAATCTTAAAAGAATCAATGAAAATGCTCAACTTTTGAATTTACAGATAGAAGTATTTAATACAGATGTATTTGAAGTTGTTAATAAAATTAGCAAAAAAAGTCCTTGCTATTTATGTGCCAGAATGAGGAGAGGTCATTTATATAATCGAGCAAAAGAATTAGGATGCAATAAAATCGCTTTAGGTCATCATTTTAATGATGTTATAGA
>CAZZNR010000126.1:0-2475 GCA_964655835.1 uncultured Muribaculaceae bacterium
ACTATTTGATATTCCGATATCTAATAAAAATTGTTTTTTATCAGTTTCATTTAATTCCGCAAGTTCACTTTCAATTTTAGCGCTCATAACAATAACTGATGAATTTTCTTTTCCAGCATATTCTTTTATTATTTCAGTATATTTATTATCCCCTATTATTGCATCTTCTTCACTTACATTAGCCATATAAATAATTGGTTTTAAAGTTATTAAAGAGAAATTTTTTAAGATAAGTAATTCATTTTTATCAAAATCTAATCTCCTTAAAGATTTACCTATTAATAATGCTTCTTCACATCTTTTTAAGATTAAATATTCTTTTTTTTCTAAAGCATCTTTGGTACTTTCAATCTTTTTAGATATTTTATTTATTCTATTTTGGATTATTTCTAAATCAGAAATAATTAACTCAGTATTAACTATTTCGATATCTCGTAAAGGATTTACTTCTCCTTCAACGTGTATAATATCAGTTTCTTCAAAACATCTAACTACTTCAACAATAGCATCTACTTCTCTAATATGAGATAAGAATTTATTTCCTAATCCTTCTCCTTTAGAAGCTCCTTTTACTAATCCGGCTATATCAGTAAATTCATATGTTGTAGGAACTACTTTTTCAGGAAGATATAAATTTTCTAAATATTCAAGTCGATAATCAGGAACAGTAACTACTCCAATATTAGGATCAATAGTTGCAAAAGGGTAATTTGCTGCTAAGATATTTTTTTTAGTTATGGCATTAAATAAAGTGCTTTTACCTACATTAGGCAAACCGACTATACCTGCTTTTAACATTTTATCAACTACTTTCAATTTGCTTTTTAACAGTAATAGTATATCATAAAAAAGCAAATTATCACTAACTTGCTTTTTGATTTAAATCAATGGTTACAGTTTCGGTTTTTTTACCTCGAATATAAGATAATGAAACTTTATCACCAACTTTATATTTATATAAATAATACTTTAATTTTGCCGAGGAAGTAACTTTATAATCTCCAAAGTTAGTAATTACATCCCCTTTTTCAAGGCCTGCTTCAGAAGCTGGGCTTCCACTTTGGACATAACCAATAACTGCTCCATGCATGATTGAATTATCTAGTTTAATACCATATTGATGTTGTAATGCTTCTATGTCAGTAACATCTAAAGTTCCAACACCTAGAACTGGCCTAATTATATTTTTATTATCAATTAATTGATTTGATATATTTATGGCATCTTCAATCGGAATTGCAAATCCCATACCTTCAACACCACCACTAATTAATTTCATATTAGTAATTCCAATTACTTCTCCATTTGAATTAGCTATTGGTCCTCCGCTATTACCTGAATTTATTGCCGCATCGGTTTGTAATACTGACATTACTAAATTCCCTGCTGATGCGTTAACAGCACTAACTTCGATTAAACGATTTTTACCACTTAAAATACCTCTTGTAACAGTCCATGAATACTCAGTATTTAAAGGCGCTCCAATTGTAAATACCGTATCGCCTAAACGAACTTTTTCACTACTTCCTAATTCAGCTTTTTTTATAATTTTATCTTTATCAATGGATAAAACTGCAATATCAGAATATTCATCATCACCAGCTATTTTCACATCATAAGTATTTCCATCAGTAAATTGAACTTTTACTTTTTGAGCACCATTCACAACGTGTGAATTGGTTAATATATAAGCTTTTTTATTCACTTCTTTATATACAAAACCAGTCCCACTACTTACTAACTTATCTTCTTTATATGCAGATACTACTACAACAGCATCATATAATTTTTCTACAGCATCAGCAATTCCACTATCATTAATAGTTACTTCTTTTTCAAATTTATTTATAACTGTTTGACTAAACCATCCTAATTCTGTTGTAGCATAATAGAGTCCTCCTGCTCCTAATACAATTCCTATTATTGCTACTATTATTATACTTATTATATTTTTTTTCATTCTATCACTCCTACATATTTGATAATTCTTTAAAACTTAATGGGAATCCCATAGCATCTAATACTTTAGCAATTTCTATTGAATTTAATTTACCAGTTAAGATATCAACTTCATAGCTTAATTCACTAATTAATAATCGAAATTCTTCATCACGTAGTAATTGTTTTAAAATTATTATCAATGCAAATAAATCATTTTTTCCATATATATATTCCCCATCCATAATTGCAATATTTAAATCATTATGGTATTTTGTATCTGATATTGTTCTTTGGTTTCTATGATTATATAAAATATCTTCATGAGCACATAAATTTCTAAAATTCGCAAGGATTGGCATATAAATAGTTAAATTTTCAACACTTACATTATATATATTAGAAATAGCCTCTTGATCTGATCTTTTCATTATTAAATAAAGTTCACTTATAATACCAAAAGATAAAACTTTTACCACTACCCACATCGGTATATATCCATAATTATTTGTATAATGACTTGTTGCTGCATGTTGA
>CAZZNR010000127.1:0-2470 GCA_964655835.1 uncultured Muribaculaceae bacterium
GCAGTTCCACCAGCTTTTTCAATTTTAGTAACAGCAGCACTTGAAAAGCGATGTGCTTTAATTGTTATTTTTTTCTCTAAATTACCATTACCTAGAACTTTAATACCTGCTAGTTCTTTTTTTATTATTCCTAAATCTTTTAAAGTTTGAGGGGTAATAACATCACCATCATTAAATTTATTAAAATCTTTTAAATTAACTAAGGCAAAAGCTTTTTTAAAACGAGCATTATTAAATCCTCTTTTCGGAATTCTTTCCGATAATGTACTTTGACCTCCTTGAAACCATACCGGGATACTAGCGCCACTTCTTGATTTTTGACCATTTTCTCCTCGACCTGATGTTTTACCAAGTCCTGATCCTGGTCCACGTCCCACTCTTTTAGTTCTTTTTGCTTCAGGAGTTTTATTTAATTCATGTAATTTCATTTTATAATTCCTCCTTAGTTTTGCCTCTTAGTTTAGCTATATGTTCTGGCATACGGACTGATTTTAAGGCTTCTAAGGTAGCTTTTGCAACATTAACTTGGGTATTTGAACCAAGTGATTTAGATACTATATCTTTGATTCCGGCTATTTCAACAACAGAACGAACTGCCCCGCCAGCTATTACACCATTACCTTCTTTAGCTGGTTTAAGTAATACTTTAGCTTTACCAACTATTCCAGTAGCTTCATGAGGAATAGTACGACCATCTTGTAATGAAATCTTAACTAGATTTTTATTAGCGGCTTGAATACCCTTTTTAATAGCTTCAGGTACTTCATTAGCTTTACCAGTACCAATTCCAACTAAACCTTTTCCATCTCCAACTACCATTGTTGCTGAAAATCTAAAAGAACGACCACCTTTAGTAACTTTAGTAACACGAGAAATAGAAATTACTTTTTCTTCTAAAAGTTTTTTCTTAGGTTCGAATTTTTTCTTAAAATCTCTCTTGCCATCTTTATTAAAAGGCTTTTTAATTTCTTTCTTATCCATGCTTCCTCCTACTAAAATTCTAATCCGTTTTGACGAGCTGCATCTGCTAGAGCTGCAACGCGTCCATGATATAGGTAACCGCCTCTATCAAAAACTACTTTTTTTATTTTTATTTTAGCGCATTTTTTAGCAATATCAGTTCCTACTAAAGTTGCACCTTCTTTGTTACCACCATTTTTAATCTTTAATTCAACGCTTGAAGAGCTAGCTAAGGTAGTTCCAGTAATATCATCAATAACTTGAGCAAATATTTCTTTGTTAGATCTAAAGACATTTAATCTTGGAATCTCTTTAGTACCAGAAATATTACCTCGTACTCGGTAATGTCTTTTTTGTCTCATAGCATTTCGCGATTCTTTTTTAATCATCTCTTATCCTCCTATTTAGCTGCTTTCTTTCCTTCTTTGCGTCTTACAACTTCATTCTTATAACGAATTCCTTTACCTTTATATGGTTCAGGCTTTCTTATTTTACGAATGTTGGCCGCAAATTCACTTACTTTTTGTTTATCAATTCCTGAAACTATTAGTTCCGTATTTGATGAACTATCCAATTTAATATCTTCTGGGGCATAAACTACTACCGGATTTGAATAACCAGCATTAATAGTAATCTTATTACCAGATACATTAAATCGGTAACCTACTCCTACTGTTTCTAATGCTTTTTCAAAACCATCTGTTACCCCAATAATCATATTATTAATAAGAGCAGTGGTTGTCCCATGAATACTTTTAGCAAATTTTGTTTCATTTATTCTTTTACATGATATTTTATTATCATTAATTTCGATTTTTATTAAATCATTAAAGGTATTTTCTAATTGTCCTTTAGGCCCTTTTACGATGACATGATTTTTATCCATCGTAACCGTAACTCCTTCAGGAATAGTAAGAATTTTGTTTCCTATTCTACTCATAAGTTTTTTTCCTTACCAAATAAAGGCAAGTACTTCTCCTCCTAGACTATTTTCTCTAGCTTTCTTATCAGTCATTATTCCTTTTGAGGTAGATATAATTGCTATACCTAATCCATTAAGTACTCTAGGAAGTTCATCATGTTTTACATAAACCCGTAAACCAGGTTTACTTATTCTTTTTAAACCAACAATTACTCTTTCTTTTTTATTATCGCCATACTTTAACATAAGAGTAAGTTTATTGCCTTTAGAACTTTTTTCTTCCACAAAATCATTAATGTAACCTTCTTCTTTAAGGATTTTAGCTATTTCATTTGTTATTTTAGTTCCAATTACATCAACTTTTTCATATTTCATTTGATTGGCATTACGAATTCTCGTAAGCATATCAGCTATTATATCAGTCATAACTACTTCCTTTCTACCAACTGGATTTTTTCACGCCTGGTATTTTGCCTTCATTTGCTAATTCTCTAAAACAAATACGGCATAATCCAAATTTACGTAAAACTCCGTGAGGTCTTCCACAACGATTACAACGAGTGTAAGCTCTTACTTTAAATTTAGGTT
>CAZZNR010000128.1:0-2464 GCA_964655835.1 uncultured Muribaculaceae bacterium
GCAGCATCGACCATCAGCCCTTGTTGTCGCACTGTTTGAGGTAAGCGTGACTCAATGGCTTTAATTTTGTTTTGCACATCAATTTGTGCAAGTTCTACATCTGTACCTGGTTTAAATGTTGCGGTGATTGTTGCTGTTCCAGAACTATCTGAACTTGAACTGTAATAAAGTAAGTTTTTGACACCTGACATTTCCCGCTCAATCAAGGTCACAACACTATCATTCAATGTTTTTGGCGTAGCACCTGGATAGATTGCCGTAATACTAATCTGTGGTGGCGCAACACTTGGGAATCGTGCAATAGGTAACTTGGGGATGCTTAGTACACCCAACAGAATAATAAATAAAGCAATCACCCATGCAAAAATAGGACGCCTAATGAAAAATTGGGACATTATTGCTGTCCTCCATTTTCCTTAATATTTGTAGGTTGCCACTGCTTAATTTTTAATTTTTGCTCAGGCTGTATACGATCAGCCCCTTCAACAATGACTTTCTCACCTGCTTGTAACCCTTGTTTGATCACATAGTTATTTTGATAACGTTGACCAAGCTGAACAGGCTTGCTTTGCGCTAAACCTTTTTGATTAACAATCGTAACATTGGCTTTACCACTAATATCATGTTGAATCGCTTGTTCTGGAACTAGGAGCGCATTTTCAACTTGAGCTCGGCTCATATTGACTCGAACATACATGCCTGGCAAAAGTTTTTGATTTTCATTATTGGCTAAAATACGGATTGTGACATCACCCGTATCAGGATCAACTTTAGTATCCGAAAATAGGATTTCACCTGTAACGTTATAAGGTTTACCCTGACTATTTAGGATTTCAACCGTATGTTTGGTATTTGACACGTCACCTTGCTGTAAAGCTTCCTGTAGTTTTTCATAATCACTAATTGATTGCTTTACATCAACATAGACTTTATTAATCTGTTGTATTACGGCCATTGCATTAGTATCACCTTGACCAACTAATGCACCCTCAGTCACTAAGATTTCACCAATCGTTCCCGAGATAGGGGCTGTAACAGTCGCATATTTAAGATTAAGTTGTTGTCTGCTTAACATGGCTTGCATTTGCGCCACATCGGCTTTTGCTTTTTGATAATCTGCTTCGGTATTGTTGTATTCCTGCTGACTAACCGCATTTACTTTTACTAATTCAGTGTAGCGTTTTAACAGCACCTGCAAACGTGTCACCTCAGCTTGTGCACGGTTTAAAGTGGCTTGATTGCTTTTTACATCTGCCTGAAATATTTCAGAATTCAATTTAAAAAGCGGTTGACCTGCTTGCACATAAGAGCCTTGCTTAAAAAGTACTTTATCAACAATTCCACCTACTTGCGGGCGAATTTCAGCAATACGGTAAGCGACAACACGGCCTGGAAGATTTTCAATTAAATTCATGGAATGCGGTAATACCGTGATGGTACTGACAACCGCTGGTGGCATTTCTGTTGGGGACTGTTCAGCATCTTTGGCTTGTGTACAGCCGATTAAAAGTACAGTTGTAATAAGTATTGAACCTATTAAATGATAATGTGTTGACATGCTTTTTCAGAGGGGGGGTTTTAGATACTACTATTTTGAAATAGCAGTGTTTATGAATTGCTGATGTTGTGTGGAGATTGTGTGGAGATTGTGTGGAGAGATTAAAAGATTTATTTTTTAATGACACGCTTAAACAGCGTGGCTTGTAAATTAGTATAAATAATTTTGTTGTTCTACAATTTTGATCGTATCTTAGTTTTTTCTCATAGTTCATGAACTTTAAAATTCTAAACCAAGACTAATATTTATATAAGCAATTGAAAATACAATACATAGTTTCTTTATACACTTATGAAGTGAACTTTAGGTGAACATAAGTTAAATAGAAATTTTTAATTAGTTCAGCACAAACGTACAATCTTTAAGGCCTATAACTCGATACCGTTCTCTCTTTGATGTTTATTGCTATCTAATTGAGTGAACTCTGTGGAAATATTTCTTTATACATTAAGCGTTATGTATAGCCCAGGCCCTGTAAATTTTATGGGGCTAAATTCTGGCCTTACAGGTCAATTAAAAAAGACTATAGGATTTTACCTAGGCATTGGTTTCGCCATGTTGATCTTATTCGTATTGTTTGGCTATATAGGTGAAGCTGTTATTCCACATGGATTGATTCATTATATTGCTTTAGCGGGTGCAATTTATACATTCTACTTGGCTATAAAAATGATTAGGGCGAATGTAGAAACAACTCAACAGCAAGAAAGCCATCTAACATTCTTAAATGGCTTATTTATTCAGTTATTAAATCCAAAAGCCATTCTCGTCATTCTACCTGTTACGACAATTATGTACCCTGCAGCCAAAATCACAGGAATCATGATCTTGATAGTTTCTTTACTGATTTCACTTGGTGCTGTTGGCGCACCATTCACCTATGCTCTGGTTGGAAAAGTATTAGGC
>CAZZNR010000129.1:0-2451 GCA_964655835.1 uncultured Muribaculaceae bacterium
AAATTAAGGTGGTACCACGGTTTTTCGTCCTTAGAAAAACTGTGGTTTTTAATTAAAAGGAGATAAAATGGAAAATTTAATGTTTTTTTTAATCGTATTTATAATTTTTTTTCTAATATTTTTAATTAATTTTTTTATAAAAAAACAAAAAGGAACTTTAAAGGAAGCTAAAGAATTTAATTTATTAATCTATTGGTTTAAATTAAAAAGAAAAGATTTAGATATAGAAAAATTAGGATTAATATTTACTCTAGTAAATAGTTTAATTATTTCTTTAACAGCAACAATTTGTACAATGGTTAATGATAATTATATATGGCAATTGTTAATTGGTTTTGTAATGGTTATGAGTCTAATGTATATATCCTATGGAATTATTGGTAAAATAGTTTTAATGAAAAGAGGAAGAGAAAATGGAAAATATTCGAAAAATTGAAAAAAAGTGGCAACAAAAATGGGAAGAAGAAAAAATATATAAATTTGATAAAAATTCAGATAAAGAAAAATTATACTGTTTAGAAATGTTTTCCTATCCATCTGGAGCCAATTTACACATGGGACACTGGTGGAATTATGGAGTAACAGATACTTGGGCAAGATTAAAAAGAATGCAAGGGTTTAATGTATTTCATCCGATGGGATTTGATGCTTTTGGTCTTCCAGCAGAAAATTATGCTATAAAAACCGGTATTCATCCGCAAGATTCAACTAACAAAAATATCGAAACCATGGAAAAGCAATTAAAAGAAATTGGGGCAACTTATGATTGGGATTATGAAATAAATACTTCAAGTCCAGAATACTATAAGTGGACCCAATGGATGTTTTTAAAATTATATGAAAATAATTTAGCTTATAAAAAATTAGCGCCTGTAAATTGGTGCCCTGATTGTAATACTGTTTTAGCTAATGAGCAAGTTGTTAATGGCCAGTGCGAAAGATGCCATTCTACTGTATTAAGAAAAAAAATGAATCAATGGTTTTTTAAAATAACTGATTATGCTGAAGAATTATTAAATGATTTAGATAAAATCGACTGGCCAGAGCGAACCAAAACTTTACAAAGAAATTGGATAGGAAAAAGTGAAGGAACTTATATAGACTTTAAAATAGATGAATTTAATGAATCTTTTAAAGTATTTACAACAAGAGCAGATACTTTATATGGAGCAACCTATTGTGTACTAGCTCCCGAACATGATTTGGTAGATATAATAACATCTAAAGAACAAAAAGAAGAAGTTGATGCATATAAAATTGAAGCTTCTAAACAAAGTGAAATTGATCGAACTAGTACTATTAAAGAAAAAACCGGAGTTTTTACGGGGGCTTATGCAATTAATCCGGCTAATAATAAAAAAATACCTATTTGGATAGCTGACTATGTTTTAGCTACCTATGGTACTGGTGCAATTATGGCTGTTCCTGCTCATGATGAAAGAGATTATGACTTTGCCAAAAAATTTAATTTAGAAATAATCCCCGTTATTCAAAAAGTTACTGGTATTAAAAGAGAAAATGAAGATTTTAAAAGAAGTATAGTAGCTGTAGTTTATGATCCAAAAGAAAATAAATACTTGACTATTAATTGGAATAAATTAGGGGGACGTTTATTTATTGGCGGAACTATTAAAGATAATGAATCTCCAATTGATTGTTCTTTAAGAGAAATAAAGGAAGAAACTGGTTATATTAATTTAAAATATATCCATTCATCATTTCCGGTTAATCATCATTATTTTGCTTATAATAAAGATAAAGCATATGAGATTGTATGTGACTTAGTATATTTTGAATTAATAAATCATGATAAAAAAGATCTTGATTTAGATGAAGATGAAAAAAATAATTTTACCGTTGAATGGGTAACAAGTGAAATAATTGAAAAAGAAATGCTTGATGAATTACATAGTACTGCATTTGAATTTCGAGTAGAAAAACCTTATACTAAAGATGGTATTCATATTAATTCTGATATTTTAGATGGTCTTAATATGGAAGATGCAATAAATAAAATGAATGGTTATTTAAAAGAAAAAAATTTAGGTAAAAAAACCATTACTTATAAATTAAGAGATTGGTTAGTATCTAGACAAAGATATTGGGGTTCTCCAATTCCAATAATATATTGTGATAAATGTGGAACCGTTCCAGTACCAGAATCTGATTTACCTGTTATCCTTCCTTATAATGTTGAGTTTAAACCTGATGGGGCAAGTCCTCTTGCCAAGAGTGAAGAATTTATGAATTGTAAATGCCCTAAATGTAATGGTAATGCTAAAAGAGAAGCTGATACTTTGGATACTTTTGTTTGTTCTTCTTGGTATTTTTTAAGATATCCCGATGCTAAAAATAATAACAAACCTTTTGATAAAGAAATTATCAATAAAATTTTACCAGTAGATAAATATGTTGGTGGAATAGAACATGCCTGCATGCATTTACTATATG
>CAZZNR010000130.1:0-2357 GCA_964655835.1 uncultured Muribaculaceae bacterium
TATCCTAATGGTTGGAGTATTATTAATTATTAATCAATTCCTACCATTTAATATTTATAGTCGAACTGCTGCTTTAAAACTTATTATAATTAATGCCATAATTGGCGGAATTATTTATATTGGTGTTAGTTATAAAATGGGTATTCCGCAACATATTTTTGGTGGAAAAGAATTAAGAAATGTAATAAAAAAACTTACTTTTGGTAAGTTTCAATTTAAAGAAAAATAATTAAACCATATACATAGAATTGGAATAATTATAATCGTTATCGGGATATCCGCCTGGCATACCACCAGTATCTCCTTCAATTTTATTGATTCTCATTTCTAATCTATTTATTTGTCTTTCTAGTTTAGATAAACGAGCATCAATATCAGAAGGAATTCCTCCGGTTGGGGGCATCATAGCTCCGGGCATAATATTACCTTGAGCTGCTGGACCGGCATAAAAGTTTGAATTAGCAGCTACCTGATTAGGAATTAAATTCGGCCCCATTCCCGGATTCATAGCATTATAACCATATCCAGAGAAAAAAGTATTTCGATCTTTTTTCATAACTTCACCTCTAGACTATTATATGTAAAGTTTAAAAAATGTTTAAAAAAGGAGTACAAATGAGATTAAGAAATGTTAAAAATGCTAAAGAGATAGTAGTAAGCCATCCTTTAATTATTAAAGAATTAAATAATCAAGTTTTCTTAAATAATAATCCAGTTGCAATTGAAATTGGAACGGGAAAAGGAGATTTTATAATAGAGATGGCTCAAAACTATCCCAAGATTAATTTTATTGGTATTGAAAAATATCATTCGGTAATAATAAGAGCACTTGCAAAAATTGATAACATACCTCCTAATTTAAGATTTATATGTAATGATGCTAAAAATATAGATGATTTTATTAAGATTGAAATTAATCATATATATTTAAATTTTTCTGATCCGTGGCCTAAAAAGAGACATGAAAAAAGAAGGCTAACTAGTCAAGATTTTTTAGATAAGTATGAAAAATTATTTCATAAAGAAATAAATTTATATTTAAAAACGGATAATAAAAGTTTATTTGCTTATTCAATTATGTCATTAAGTAATAATAATTATTTATTCAAACAGGTATCTTTAGATTTACATAAAGAAAATATTTTTAATATAATGACTGAATATGAAAAAAAATTCAGTCTTTTAGGGATCCAATAAATTATTTGCATGCCGTTAAAAAGATTTAAAAAAAAGTATTTTTTTGCTATACTATTAATAGGAGTTTAATATGAAAAAAATAATATTGTTAATTATTTTAGTAATAACGACATCAGGATGTATTAAAATAAATGATAATGATGTAACCTTTTTAATAAATGAAGTGCAAAATAGTAAACTTGAATTAAGTAATATTCATCGCAAAGGCTATAAATTTTATTTACCGGTTGGTCTAAGTGTAAACAGAACTAAAGGTTTTAATGAGATAATAAATAATAAAGATATTAAGTATTATATGTATGTTGACATTGTAAGTTGTTTTAATCAAGTAAAAAAAGATTATAAAATTAATAATAAAGCATTTATAAGTAAAAATATTACCCATAATAATATTAATGGTTATTTAGAAGTAAATGAAAAAAATGATAAATATTTAATTGAAATAATGTATAATTATGCTAAAATAGAATTGATAGTAAATAAAGATAATTTAGAAGAAGTAATTACTAATTCAATTATTATATTATCGACAATCAAATATAATGATGATATTATTAAAAATATGATGGGTGAAGATATTTTAAACTTTAATGAAGAACAACTTAATATATTTGAAACAACTGGTAGTGATAGTAACTTTATCGAGTATATTCAAGAATATGATTCATATGAAGGTCCAGAAATTCCAGACTTAGATTTAATTAATTAAGGAGAGTATACGGTGGGAATATTTAAAAAGTTAAAGGATGTTCTTTTTGATATTGAAGAAGATGAACTTCCAATTATAACTAAAGATGAAGAAAAAGAAGAAAGTACTAAAAAGATTCCAAAATATAAAGAAGAAAATACAATAAAAGAAATAAAAATTCCAAAAGAAGAACTAAAAGAAAAGGAATTAGAAACAACTTTTAATTTTCCACTTGATATTGATGATGAACCATTAAGAAGAAGTAAAAATGAGTATACTAATAGTAATGATTATTTAGATATCTTTGAAGATGAAAGAATTAATAAAAGACCAGAAACTAGAAGTAGAGATTTAATAAGAGAAAGTTTTGAAACGGAAAAAAGACCATCAAAACCATTTAAATCTACACCAATAATTTCTCCAGTTTATGGGATTCTTGATCAAAATTATAGTAAAGATGATGTCATTGTAA
>CAZZNR010000131.1:0-2351 GCA_964655835.1 uncultured Muribaculaceae bacterium
AGTCTAAATCTACTCCTTGATAATCAAATTGTAAAGTTCCTTTTACTTTAGAAATTATATGTTTTAGCATATATTCTAAAAATTTCATATTATCCTTATAATCCCAATATGCGGCATACCATTCTAGCATAGTAAATTCTTGTAAATGTGACGCGTCCATGCCCTCGTTTCTAAAGTTTTTTCCTAATTCAAAAACTCTATCAAAACCACATTCGATAACTTGTTTTAGATATAATTCAGGTGCTATTCTTAAAAAATAATCTTCATCTTGTGCATTGTGATGTGTCGTGAAAGGTCTCGCATTAGCACCACAAGCAACACTTTGTAAAATTGGTGTTTCCACTTCTATAAAATCATTACTGGTTAAATAATTTCTAATTTCTTTCAAAGTTTTTAGTCTTGTCTTAAAGGTTTCTCTGGAATTTTCATTTGAAATAATATCCAAATATCTTTGACGATATTTTGTATCAGTATCAGTAACACCATGAAACTTTTCTGGTAAAGGTCTTAATGATTTACTTAATAATGAAGCTGCTTTGGTTCTAACAGTCTTTTCACCCATTTTTGTTGTATACAGTTCCCCAGTAACACCAATAAAATCCCCAACATCAATACTTTGTTTTAGCGAATCATAATCTTCGCCTAATTCATTTACTGACAAAGATACTTGTATTTTTCCATCAATATCATATAAATCCAAAAATACGAGCTTCCCAAAACCTCTTCTCGCAGTTATTCTGCCACAAATGCTAACTTCAGTACCATCTTCTAAACTTTTAGATTCTAAAATGCTTTGTTGCTTTTCAAACTTATCTTTATAAGCAATTGTTTCGTCCTTTAATTTGCGTAATTTTTCTTTACGCATTTCTAATTCATTAAATTCTTGGCTCATTTTTACATTTCCCCCTTCAAATTTCTATATATGATATACTAAATACCTCAAAAAATCAAGTTTTTGCTCCAGATTTTTGGGTATTTTTAACTCTTGTTTTTAACTCTCTTTCGTTAAAAATATTTCTTCCTCTTCTTTTTCCGCAGGTTTTCTTAATAAAATAACTGAATAATTTGCCATATTAAGATTATCATTAAATGTATTAATGATTCTATTCCAACGCACTTTTATTTCTTGAATAGTTTCGAGATCATAAATTTTTAAATGTTCTTTTGAATCAATCATTTTATTAACGTAACTACTAATTTGTTCCTCACTAGCTTTAATAAAAGTATAATCCTTCTTGAAATATAACTCTAAATCATATTTGCTAAAATCAAGCCAATCTTTTTCAAATGTGCATTGAATTTCAAATCCTAATTCTTCATTAACTTTTTTTATTATTTCTTCTTTAGGGTTTTCACGATACCATATTGGCACAATAGAAATAAATCCATTTGGCTTTAATACTCTTAATAACTCATTCATTGCTTTACTTTTATCTCTAACAAACGATAAAGCATTACCTGATACAATTAAATCAAATGATTCATCACCAAATTCTAATTTTTCAGCATTTCCATATTGAAATTTTATTTTACTCGAATCCAATTTGTTTATTTTGATTCTATCATTAGCATTTTTCACGCTATTTTCATTAATATCAATGCCGATTACGCTACAACCTACAATTTTGGCAATTTCTAATGAAGAAAAGCCATTTGTGCAACCTATCTCAAGAATTTTTGAATCTTTATTTATAAAGCTATTTTGAACAATGTCTCTTATAGACTTTTTGCCACCAGATGGTCGATTTTCTTCCTTAATGAATGAAATAAAATCTGTATAACTTAAATTATTAATTTCTTCTTTTGTATATTTTTTCATATCTTCACTCCTCTATGGTAAAATATCTATTCCATTAAATCTTGGGCAAACTTGAAAATCTCTAATATCAGTTTCTTTTAATAACCACATTAAATATCTTTCAATACCCATTCCAAAACCTGATGTTTGCATTGGAAATTGTTTTTTTATTTCAAAATACCATTTATAATCATCTTTATTTACTTCATGTCTTTTTAGTGCACCTAATAATTCATCACAATCAGAATGTCTTTCGCCACAACCAACAGTCTCCCCAATCCCCATTAGAAGATCACCATTTTTAACGGTCTTATTATCATCACTTAATTTTTGATAAAAAGGAACAGCTAAATCATCATAATTCGTAACCCAAACAAATTCGTATTTTTTTACTAATTCTTGTTCAGCTTCTCTAGTTAAATTTCTATAATCATTTTCATAAACTATATATCTTTCTATATCACTATAATTATTCTTGAAATATTCTTCTACTTCATTAAAAGTTAATCTTTTTATGTTATTATTAATTAATCTTTCTATGTGAGAAATATCC
>CAZZNR010000132.1:0-2333 GCA_964655835.1 uncultured Muribaculaceae bacterium
TGAAGGGAAAAGTGTTGAAGATGTTAAAAAACTACTAAAAGACTTTAAAGTAGAATATAGTGGTAATGGAAGTAGTATTATAAAGCAAAGTCCAAAAGGTAATACATATGTAAAGGAAGGCAGTATTGTTAAATTAATGCTTAATTAAGGTTTACAATTTTCCTTTTAGGGTAGTATAATAAGTTAGAGGTGTAAGAATGTTAATATTAGCAAAATCTATTTTAGGATTAATGTTAGGGTTTGTTTTATCCTTAATAACAGCAGTAATATTAATTCCAATTTTAAAAAAATTAAAAGCTGGCCAAACTGTTAGTCGGTTAATTAATAAAAGACATTTAAAAAAAGATGGTACTCCTACTTTAGGAGGATTAATCTTTATTATACCGACGATTGTCGTAATGGGACTTTTATATTTAAGAGGTAGTATTGAAATTACGCCATCTTTAACCATTTTAATATTTGTTTTTTTAGCTTATGCTTTATTAGGTTTTGTTGATGATTATAAAAAAATAAAGAATAAAAATAATAAAGGAATATCAACGATTAACAAATTAATCTTACAAACTGTGATTGCTTTAATATTTTATGTTATTTTTATTAAGTATGGGGGAGATACAAATTTAATTATTAGCTCTTTAGGCATTAATATACCTTTAGGTTGGGCATTTGGTATTTTTATCTTACTAGTATTAGTGGGAACTGCTAATGCGGTTAATATAACTGATGGCTTAGATGGCTTATGCGGGGGCTTATCAGTTATGTCATTTTTGGCATATGGGGTTATTGCTTGGGGAACTTCATGGCTTGCTGGTTATCAAGAAATTGCGATTTTCTCTTTTATATTAATGGGTAGTATATTAGGTTTTTTAGTCTTTAATACTCATCCGGCTAAAGTATTTATGGGTGATACCGGATCTCTTGCTTTGGGTGGAGCTCTTGCTACAATAGCAATACTGACAAGACATGAATTATCTTTATTAATAATTGGTGGAGTATTTGTAGTTGAAACATTATCTAGTTTAATTCAAATAATTGCAATTAGAAAATATAAAACCAAAGTATTTAAAAAAGCTCCTTTGCATCATCACTTTGAAGAGTTGGGATGGATTGAAACTGATATTGTTAAATTATTTTGGACAATCGGTTTATTGCTAGCTATGTTAGGAATTTTATACGGAGTGTGGCTTTAATTAATTAATGGGGGTTAAAAAAGTGAAAAATAATATTGGTATTATAATACCAACCGTAATATTAACTTTATTTGGTTTATTAATGGTATATTCATCAAGTAGTATATGGAGTGAATATAAGTATAATGATTCGCTTTATTATTTAAGGCATCAAAGTATCTTTGTCGTAGTTGGTTTTATCTTAATGTATATAATATCTAAAATAAATTATAAAATATATTATAAAAAAGCAAATTGGATTTTACTGATTTGCTTTTTATTATTAGGGCTTGTCCTTATTCCTGGAATTGGCATGATTAGAAATGGCTCAAGAAGTTGGTTTGGTATTGGATCTTTTGGTCTTCAACCAAGTGAAATAGCTAAAATATGTTTAATCATCTTTATGGCCAAGTATTTAAGTAATAATGTTAAAGATATGAGTAATTTTAAAAAAGGGTCTTTACCAATTTTAATAGTAATTTTTATCTTTTTTGGTTTAATCATGTTAGAACCTGACTTTGGAACAGGTATGGTAATAGTTATAACTTTAATTGGGATGCTATTTGTTTCTAATATTAAACTTAATTTTTTTGCCTATGCTGGATTTACTGGTTTAGTGGGTATGGTAGGATTAATTATAGCTGCTCCCTATCGAGTAGCTAGAATAGTGTCGTATTTAAATCCTTGGAGTGATCCTTTAGGATCGGGATTTCAAATTATTCAAAGTTTATATGCCATTGGTCCAGGAGGTCTATTTGGTTTAGGTTTAGGTAACTCCATTCAAAAACATTTCTATTTACCAGAACCTCAAACAGATTTTATTTTTGCCATAATTAGTGAGGAATTTGGTTTTTTAGGAATCATAATACTGGGAAGCTTATATTTATATTTATTTTATAAAGTATTAAAAATAAGTATTACTATTAATGATTTATTTGGTAAATATTTATCTTTTGGACTTATCTTTGGAATAATATTTCAAACAGTGTTAAATATAAGCGTTGTAATTGGTTTACTTCCCGTAACGGGAGTAACTCTACCATTTTTTAGTTATGGGGGCTCTTCATTATTAGTATCTTTAGCAAGTATTGGAATTATTTTAAATATTGGTAAAAATGTGAAATAAAATATATCTAAAATATTTATAGTATAATATAATAAAAA
>CAZZNR010000133.1:0-2290 GCA_964655835.1 uncultured Muribaculaceae bacterium
TCCTTTCTTTTATTATATCATTGTGCACATTTTTTCTGTCTAATTTAGTGTAACCTATCCAATATATGAAAGTAGAATCCCTTATATAAGAAAATTAGTATTCATTTAATGTCTGATACATACACGGTTTAATACATAACTTGAACTAAAAAAATAAAAAAAATATTAAGATACTTAATATAAAATTATAATATTATTTGATATAATAATAAAGGTGATTAAAATGTTAGAACAACTAGGAAGTAAAACTTATATAATAAATAATCCTAATAAGATAGGGATTTATTTAATTAATGAAACTGATGTAGCCATAATCGATACCGGGTTTGATAATCAAGCTGGTCAGGAAATTATGGATATCTGTAAAGATAATAAATGGCAAATTAAAATGATCTTAAATACTCATAGTCATATTGATCATATTGGAGGCAATAATATTATTCAAAACAAATTAAATGTTCCAATATATGCTAAAAAAATGGAAAAAGCAATGATTGAAAATCCTGAAATAACAGCAGCAATAGCATTCGGAGGATATCCTCATAAATATTTAAGAAACGATTTTTTACTTGCTAAAGAAAGTAACGTCTTAGAATTAACACCCGAAATATTACCGGCCGGATTAGAAATAATTAATTTAGCTGGTCATAATGGTAATATGGTTGGTTTTAAAACAAGTGATGATATTTATTTCTTAGCTGATGCTATTGGAGGCGAAACAGCGCTTAAAAAATATACTATTCAATTTAAGTATAATATTAAAGAATATTTAGAAACCCTTGATTATATTAAAACTTTAAAAGGTAAATTATTTGTTCCAAGTCATGGTGAAAACTTTTCCCAAACAGAATTAGATAAAATTATTAAATTAAATAAGGATGCTTCTGAAGATATAATTAGAAATCTAAAAAAAATATGTCAAGAAAAGATTACTTTTGAACATATATTAAAAAAGATTTTTGAAATATATAAAGTAAAAATGGATTTTATGCAAAATGCATATATAGGAGCTTCAATTAAATGTTATTTAACTTATTTATTAGATCAAAATGAATTAGAAATAATTATTGAAGATAATATTTTATATTGGCGAGCTTGATAAAGGCTCTTTTTTTATAGTAAAAAGTATTGTATACTATATATAGAATAAAGAGGTGTTTTATTTGAAAACGGAAATTCAAAAATTAGATGAATATTTTAGAGTACTTAATTATTTATCTTGTGCTCAAATGTTTTTAAAAGATAATGTCTTATTAAGAAGACCTCTTGAGATAGAGCATGTTAAATCTAAATTAATAGGTCATTGGGGAAGTGCTCCTGGTCATAATTTTATTTATATGCATTTAAATAGAGTAATTAATAAATATGATTTAAATATGTTATATGTAGCAGGTCCAGGTCATAGTGGTCAAGCTTTAATAGGTAATGCTTATTTAGAAGGGACCTATTCAGAAATATACCCAGAATTTACCCAAGATGAAGAAGGATTAACTAAGTTATGTAAATTGTTTAGTTTTCCAGGGGGAACAGCAAGTCATGTATCTCCTGAAGTACCTGGCAGTATTAATGAAGGGGGCGAATTAGGTTATAGTTTAGCTCATGCTTATGGAGCAGTCCTTGATAATCCTGATTTAATCGTAGCTTGCACTATCGGAGATGGAGAAGCTGAAACGGGACCTCTTGCTACTTCTTGGCAAATAAATAAATTTATTAATCCTGTAACTGATGGGGTAGTATTACCTATTTTGAATTTAAATGGCTATAAAATAGCTAATCCAACTATTTTAGCGCGCATTACGGAAGAAGAATTAATAAAATTTTTTGAAGGAATGGGCTACAAACCATATATCGTAAGTGGTGAAGATCAAATTAAGATGCACGAATTAATGGCTAAAACAATGGATGAAGTTATTTTAAATATTAAAAATATTAAAAATAAAGCTATCCTTACAAACGATTCATCAAGACCTAGATGGCCAATGATCATTTTAAAAACTCCTAAAGGGTGGACTGGTCTTAAATCATATAAAGATAAAAATATTGAAGGAACATTTAGAGCCCATCAAGTACCAGGTTCAACTGGTGGTAAAATTGATGATGTTAAAGTATTAGAAGATTGGTTAAAAAGTTATCAAATAGAGAATTTGTTTGATGAAAAAGGGAGCTTAGTAGCTTATTTAAAAGATATGAGTCCTAAAGGAAATAAAAGGATGAGTGCTAACCCTCATACTAATGGTGGCTTATTATTAAAAGAATTAGTTATACCTGATTATGCTCCAGATCGGAAGAG
>CAZZNR010000134.1:0-2275 GCA_964655835.1 uncultured Muribaculaceae bacterium
GTAGTTCAAAACTTATTAATTCTACGTCATTATCAAATTCATACTTTCTTAATTCACGGTAATACTTATTGATTTCATCGACACTTTCTTTTCTTAATTCCAGTATATTTTTCTTATTAAATTTTAAATTTTTTTCATTCATTTTTAACACTTCCTTAAAAGTGTATATATAATATCATAAAAACATTTATTTGTTAAATAAAAAAAGAGTTTTAAACTCTTGTAATATATAATTTATAAATATTTTTTTAATTCTTCGCCAATTATCTCTTGTTGACTAATAAATTCATTTAATAAATTAATAACTTTTTTATCTAATTTTTTATTATTAAGGATTCTTCTTCCTTCAATAATACCCATATTTGTTCCTTGTAATAATTTTTCTACAATTTTCGAATCAGTATTATCATTAACCATTTTTATATTTGACATATAATTAGTCATTACTTTTGTTAAAGACCCTATTTCATGAGGATCTTCTTCACTATAATTATTATATATCTTATTAATTTTATCTTCTATTTTGTCATAGCATTTTAATTGTTTTTGTAATAATTTTTTTAATTTTTTATTATCAACTTTAACTATTAAATTATTAATAGCTTCAATAGCTATTGTGCACCCTTTATTTATTTCATCTAGGGCATTTTTATTCTCTTCCATATTTTCACCTAATATTATTATGTGATTATATTATGGAAATAAACATTAAGTAAAAAAAGTAGTATGTTAGTAAAGTCAATTTTGTCTACTTTGAACAAAAGTGAAAAAAACTTTAGCGCTCTTCAAGGGAGGACAACCTGGAAATGGTTTTATTAAAATCAAATTATTTTAAGCAAAGAAAAAAGTGATAATTTATTTTAAAAAGTTTAAATTATCACTAATAATTTTATGTGATTTTAATATTTTGTTATTTAAAAATTACTACAAAAAATTTATTTTAATATAATATATTTTGTTAACCACTTCTTAAAATTTTCAACAGATTTATAATAAACAGCATGCTTATTTGAATCAGCCTCTAAATAAGCAATAATCTTTCCATTACGATAAATAACTACTGATGGACAATATTTTACATAATCAGCAATATTGGTATCTTTAATACTTGAAAATAAGATTTTGTAAAAGCTCATTTTATAAGTATCTAAAAATTCTGTTACATAATTATTAAGATCATAAGAAGTAGAACAAAGTGGCTGATAAACAAAAACAACAAATGTTTTTTTATCTTTCTCTAAAGTTTTTAGTTTTTCACTATCGATTTCTATTAAAGAACTATTACCATAATATTCATTATCTAAATAAAATTGTTGATTATGCTGTGATTTTAATATTAATATAAAAATAATTATTACTAATAATAATATAAATGGTATTAAAATTAATAACTTCTTTTTCATTATTTTACCTTATGTAATTTATTAAAATCAATATTATGATAAGTTACTTTCCAAAAGTCATAGTTAACTTTACCAGAAGTTGTATTTTTTATGGCAATATTATTATTACCTTTATAATACCAATGTCCTCCCGTATTATATATTTTATCTTTATCCCAACCAAGAGCTATAAGCATAGATTTCATCATACCAGAATATCCGCCACCGCCACACATTAGAAATATATTTTTATCTTTAGGAAAATAATATTTTAAATATTCCATAGATTCTTTATAATTAGCAATGTATTCTCCATCTTCTGTTAAAGTAAATAAAGTTGTTCCTTGATAAGTATTACCTACTTCTTCAGGTAATCCGGTTACATTAACTAAAAATGGAAAAGGAACTGCTTCAAATCCTTTAATAATTCCTGATAAATATGAATCTCCACCTATACTTTCATAGTCTCCTTCATCAATTAACATTCTCATATCACGATAAACACTATCATCACGATTTAAATAATTATCAATAGTTTCTTCATTTATATTTTTATCAATTCCAAACATTGTTCCACGAACCCCATCTGTAATTTCAGGTTTTGGTAATGCCTGTTTTTTAATATCACTATCATTATTAAATATAAAATATGAAGTTACTCCACCAGCAACAAATGTTAATAGAATAACAATAATTACAATTAAATTCTTACTTTTCATATATCTTATTTCTCCTTTATATATTAATCATTAAATCTCTTACAATTCTTTCTATTACAATATTTTCCATGGGGCATATTATCACATAAATGATAATTTCCACCTTCTATTTTTAATGTTTTACCATTTACTAAAACATCTGATATTTTCCATCTTGCATCATCATATATTTTT
>CAZZNR010000135.1:0-2233 GCA_964655835.1 uncultured Muribaculaceae bacterium
CACGAATTAATACAACACTATGTTCTTGTAAGTTATGACCTTCACCTGGTATATAAGTGTCTACTTCACGTCCATTAGATAGTCTAACCCGAGCATATTTTCTTAATGCTGAATTGGGTTTTTTAGGTGTTTTTGTCCCAACTCTAGTACATACTCCTCTCATTTGAGGATGATTAGTATTAGTAGTTTTTCTTTCTAAACTATTAAACCCCATGTTTAATACTGGGCTATGTTTCTTTTTAGTCTTATTCTTTCTTTTACTTTTTACTAATTGATTAATTGTCGGCATTTTTCTTCTTCCTTCCTATGCACACTTCCTGGTGTGTAGTTATTTACTTAAAATTAAGTTCTATCTATAATAGAACCTAAAAATAAACGCATTATTAATATAACATTATATAATATTCATGTCAATCTTTATTTTGCTATCATTATTTTATACTATTCATTCTATTATTCTATCATCAAAGTCTTTAGTTTTGTAATTTTTACATTTAATATAAGGAGCATATTCATAATACACATATACCTTTTTGACAACTACATAACCTTCACATTTTTCTTTTGATAATTTCATATTCTTTAAAAAATTATTTTCAATTAATTTATCAGATGTTATAGTTGTTTTATTAGAAGGGAATTTATCAGGAAACTGACTATAATATAATTTAGCGCTTTCTTCAATTCTCTTTTCTAAATCATAATAAACTTGATTTTGATTTTTTAAAATATACCCAATAACGGTCAAGCCAATAACAAGTAGTATTACAATTGTAAAACCAGTATAAGCAATCTTCTTCATAAGAAAACCCCATTATTTAATAAATGAATAATTAAATTAAGTTCAAAAGCATTATAAAATCTAAAAATATAATATATCGATATTAATAAAAAAATACATAAAATTGTCATTAGAAATATCATCATGCGATATCCCCAACCTTTATCATTTAATCTCATTTCTAAACTTACCTCTATTACATTATATATAACCTTATTATTTTTTGCAAATAAATTTCTATAGTATAAACAAAAATTTGGTATATAAATTAAAAAAATAAATTTTATAATTTATAAAATTTATTTTTATTTTTAACATAACCATATATTACAATTGTAACTATCATAATTAATATCATTATAATATTATAGGATGGTATTCCAGTTTGAGGATTTTGATTAACATTATTATTTAAATTTAAAGTTGTTGCTATTTTCGTTTCGCTATATTGGGTTCCATAAAGGACACGAGTTTTATAATAATAATTTGTATTACTTAATAAATTCGGATCGATGAGAGTTATAGCTTCAGAACAATTAATTCTTTGATTCAATTCTACATAATTAATTCCGTCAGTTGATCTATAAATAATACAAGAAACATTTTCATTAGTTGTTTCAACATTAGTTTTTATTGAAATAGAATCATTAGTTATTTCTAACAGTTCTATTGAAGGTTTCATCTCATTATATTCAAAAATTTGATTTTGAATTTCTTCTGTAAAATTAAAATCTGCAACATTAATTGAAAGATTTTCTATATACGTGTAAGTAATACTTGATGATTCACTTTCATTACTATATTCACCAATTGTTGAAGTTAGTCCAACAAAATTATTAAGTTCTGGATCTCTTTCAGTATTAGCATCCCCATAAATACCATAATCTATTTGTTCATTTGTATATCCATTTATATTTGATAAAGCACCTAATATGCTATAAGCCCAAATAGAACCTAACAATGCTTGAATCGATCCTTCTTCTGTTTCTGGTGCAAAATCATTTAGTAATACATAATTGATTAATCCATTTTCAAAACTAAATATAGAATCAATATTAAGTGGAGTTTCATCATCTTTTGTATAATTAAATATTATCTCGTTTTCTGTTGAAGTAATATTTACATTATTATAAAAAAAATCTCTTAAAATTTCATCTTGTGTAGTATCATGATATTTTTCTACAGCTAATACTATTCTATTAGTCGTCATTGATGTAGCCCCAACCTCATTAAAAGTTATAATTTTATCATTAGATAGCGTTGTAGCTTGCACATTTATTAATGTACAAAATAATCCTATAAATAGAATTAATCCTATTTTAACTTTTTTCATATTTGCACCAACTCTATTATATATTACTTTACAAATTGTATTGCGGCAAGTATATTAAATTTGGTGTTAAAGTCTTTTGAAAATGTTACCAATATTGACCACAGGAAAATGTTACCAAT
>CAZZNR010000136.1:0-2174 GCA_964655835.1 uncultured Muribaculaceae bacterium
GTCACTGTGTTGATGTTCAAGCTGTTGGCAGCTCGTGTACCATTATACTGTGCGGTGACTGTTGCACCGGTTGTAACGTTGCCGGTGGCATAGGTCTTGGCGGCGAAGTTGGTGAGCACGTTTACCGTGCCGCCGTCGGTCAAGTCGTCGAGTGTGAACTTGAAAGGCTGCGTGGTGGTGTAGCGAAAGTCCTCGCCCAGTAGCTGACGCCCGGTTTCGCCGGGATTCACCAGCTCCTCCTCATGAAACTCTCGCCCGGTGACGGTGTTGATTACCTTGCCGCTGCCCAGGCTTGCGCTCGACTTGGCAATAGCCACGTCGCTGTAGCGGCTGTCGTCGGTCACAAAGTAGTAGCCTGCTGTGGCATAGGGGTTTTGTTCCTGCACATAGTTCACAGCTCCGCTCTGCGCTTTCCACTTGATATTGCCCTGGCCGTAAAACAGCAGCTTGCTGCCCGTGCGCACCACAGGCACCTGTGGCAGGTCGTCGGGGATGTCGCTTGTGAGCTGCTCGCTCATGGCACCGCCCCCGAAGCCGAACACGTGCACCTTGCTCAAGTCGCCCAGGCCCCATTTCTTGGCTTCGCTGGCCGTGATTTGGTACATGCCGTTGCCGCTCACCTTGATTTTCACCCATCGGCCCGTGGCCAGTTTCGAGGTGTCGGCACGTGTGCCGGCTGGAAATGCCCCTGCACTCGTGGCGATGACTGCACACAGTGCAACGAGGGCTATCGTCTTGACTGACATGCCTGAATGACGTCGTGTCTGTTGGTCCATATTTTTTCCTTTCACTGCTTTGTCTTGTTGCAATATAACTCATTCGGAATCCAGCTTCTGCCCCTGTCAGGCATGACAGCACGGTATTCCTTATCTATATTTTAACGTTGCAGGCGGTGTTTTATTGTGGCAATCTCATTTCATGTCCTCCTCTTCTACACTCTACATTTCGTGGACCAGAAGAAAAAATTTGGTCAATATCATCAAATTATAATTATCAAAAAGACCAAGTTAATAAAGTCATAATTGATGAAAATATAATCCTAATAATCGAAAAATATTATGTTGATTCAATTAATAATTTGATTATTTACAAAACAGATATGGAAAATACTTTAAAAAATACTATTGAAGCTTTTCAAACTGCTATATCAAAAAGAGAAGATAGAATTAAAGAAAATAATAATTATATGAATCAATTAATTAATCAATTAAATATTAACCCAGAAGTTTTGACTGACCTATTAAAAGCTATTAAGGTAATTGAAAGTTCTAAAGATGAACAACAAATTAAACAAAGTTATGAATTAATAGAAAAATACCACAAAGTTTTAGAAAATCCAGTATCTCAAAATGAATTAAATAATTTAATCGAACAAAATGCTGAAAAAATAGAAGAAAAAATTACCAGAAAAATTTAAAAAATATTAATAGAAAATATTAATATTTTTATTTTACTTAGTTTAGTGTATAATAATAATGAGGTGTTAAATTATATGCAGTTTCAAATAAATGGTAATAGTATCTTTATGATAATATTACTAACCTTTATAATAAGTTTAATTATGGTACCAATAATTAAAAAATTAGCTCTCCATGTTGGAGCTATAGATAAACCAGATAATCGAAAAGTTCATAAAAAGCCAATGCCTACAATGGGGGGGTTAGCAATTTTTATATCTTTTGTCATCGGATGTATCTTTTTTGGAGAAGTAAATATTCAAATGATATCAATTTTACTAGGAGGTATAATAATTATCTTATTGGGAATCTTTGATGATATTAATTCTATTAAAGCTAGATATAAATTTATTGTTCAAATAATAGCAGCATCTATAGTGGTTATATATGGGGGTATATATTTACCTCAGTTAAGTGCTTTTGGATTAAATTTAACTTTTGGAACTTGGGGATATCCTTTAGCAATTATCTTTATTGTAGCAATTATTAATGCCATTAATTTGATTGATGGTTTAGATGGTTTAGCAGCAGGAATATCATCAATTTATTTCTTGACTATTGGAGTAATAGCTTTTATGTTAAATCGAATGGGGGGTTTAGATATAACCTTAACCTTTTTAATATTAGGTGCTACTTTAGGATTCTTAGTATATAATTTTAACCCAGCATCAATCTTTATGGGTGATACGGGAAGTATGTTTTTAGGATATATTATAG
>CAZZNR010000137.1:0-2171 GCA_964655835.1 uncultured Muribaculaceae bacterium
ATTGTTTTTTATACTATCATTATTTTATTTGTTTGTCAAACTTTAAGAATTATTTTTTTTCTTTATTATTTATTAGATTTTGTCTTTTTTTAATTCTTTCAATTGTCTCTTCTATTTGTTTATTTTCGTTATTTTGGTTATATCCCAATAAAGATTTATTTTTATTAATATCTTTAGCTTTTTCATTTACCTCAATTAAATTAAACATTTTTAAAATATCATAACCTATTATTCCAATAGCCGGTAATAATATTAATATAATCCATCCTAGTCTACTTAAAATAAATAATTGAATATACCCGAGTTTAGGAATTTTAAAAATAGTTTTTCCTATTAAATTACTTTCTTTTGCCGTATCACTATCAGCTGATAAATTATTATCTCCCTTAGTAACATATTCATATTTACCATTTATCTTTTTTATCGCCATAACCCGGTGAGTTACAATTTTACCTTTGCTTATATTACTTGTTGATGTAAAGGTTATAACATCCCCAACTTTAATTTTAGAAGGATCATTTACCTTAAGATCAAAAATAATATCATAGACATTGATATTAGGTTCCATACTAGGGCTAACAATGGTATATAGAGAAACCACTGGAACAGCACCAGCACTTTTAGCTATTATTTTGGCATAAATAAAATAAACCAATAATAAAATACCTATTATTACTAGAATTACTATGACTGCTGATGATACTAATTTTGCAATATAATTTAGTGTTTCTTTAAGCGTCAATAATTTTTCTTTATTATTTTTATTCACATTTATTTCCGCCCATCTACCCTATTATCATTATAAACATTTTTTATTTAAAAGGCAATAAAAAAAGCCCTAAGGCTAATTTGTTTTTTATTATGGTGTAGTAGTGTAAACTTGTTGAACTGTTGTTTCTACATAAGCAGTAAATTCTTTATTTTTATCTACATCTTGATTTGATCCAGTATCTGGAAAATATATAGTTAAAAGATAGGTGTGAACACTATTTGTGACTTGACCGGCAAAGTATCCTGATCCAAGTGAAATGGTACCAGCACCCGTAGTAATTCCGGTTTCTGCTATATCAGCAGCAATCTGACCATTACCACCGGTATTAGTTGAATCTAATGCATATGTTAAAGTTCCAGTAGTAAATGTATTAGTTTGAACTATAATATTTATTGTATAAGGCATAACTGCTATGGTATTATTATTTCCTGTTACTGTAAATGTTTTACTTATTACTGGAGCATCTGGTTCGGGAACCGGTTTTAATAGTGGTGTGGTTAAACTACTTCCACCATTATAAGCAATTGTTAATGTGCCAGAACCAACTGTTACAGTTGTCGCAGTTTCAGCACCAGAAATACTAGCTGTAAAGTATGCAAATGATGCGCCGATTACTGCAACTAATAAAGTAGCAACACTTATAATCGTTAATAATAGAGTATTTGATCTATTTTCTTTCATTTATTCTTCCTCCTTAAATTTCTTGTTAATCATATTATTAGGCATTTACGTCTACTACAACTATATGAGCTTTAAATTCTTGTCCTTGACTTGCATTTTGGTTTGTACCAGTATCAGGAAAGAATATATCAAGATTGTAGACTTGTGAAACTTCTGTGCCATCACCACCTGGCCCAGTCGGTGTCGTAATACTACCTTCATATCCATCAGTTGCATTACCAAAAGTGATATCAGATGTTCCAATAGAAGTTTGTGTATCCGTTTCAGCTATCATTGTTCCTGTAGCATCTGTTCCAGTACCATGAGTAAATGTATACTTCAAATGATCAGTTGCAAAAGTATTTGATTCAACATCTAGAGTAATTGAATATTCAAAAGCTCCAGTACCAGTAATAGAACTGGTATGACTAATAGTAATTACTTTTGTCAACAAACTTTCCGCTTGGGGAATAACATTTGAAATAATAATTGCATCTCCTGCATCAATTACTGTTCCTATAGACCCCGATAAAACGGTAACTGTAGTTGTACCTTCTTGGCCAGTTAAAGCTGCAGTAAAGAATGCGAATGTTGCCCCTACTACTGTAACTAATAAAGTCGCAATTGATACAACTATTAATAATACTGTGTTTCTTTTTCCTTCTTTCATGTTTTGTTCTCCTTTACTATATTCATCATATCACTCCATATTTATAAAATCAACATTTTTCTTTTGTTA
>CAZZNR010000138.1:0-2100 GCA_964655835.1 uncultured Muribaculaceae bacterium
CCTAAATCACTATTTAACATAAAATTATATTCGCCATAAGAATATTTAAGAACTCTTAGTTCGCTTTTCAAAGTATCATTATTTACAAAATATTGGTTCATTTATGACCCCTTTTAAAATATGTTATTATTTTATCGTAAAAAAAAAGGCTTGTCAATAAAAAAAACCAATAAAAAAGAAGCAATCTGCTTCTTTTTTACTAACCGTTAATTAGTTTAGTGCGTCTTTAAGCTTACTTCCAGCTTTAAATGATGCAACAGTTTTTGCAGGAATACGGATTTTAGCTTTAGTTAAAGGGTTAATTCCATCTCTTGCTGCACGTTTTTTAGCAGAGAATGTACCAAAACCAACTAGAGCTACCTTTCCGTCAGATTTTAATCCTTTTGTTACACCTTGGATAGTAGCATCAAGTGCACGAGCTGCATCAGCTTTTGTTAAGTTTGCAGTTTTTGCAATGAATTCCACTAATTCTGTTTTTGACATAACGATTACCTCCCATTTTAGTATTTATAAGGCGTAATGCCCTACAAGTATAAATTATCAAATAATAATTTAAAAAGCAACAAAAAAACATACATTTATTAAAAAAAGTATGTTTTTTCTTTATTTATAGTCTTTTTTATGTAAATTTAGTCTTTTTTTACAATACAATTGCGATTAAATTATGGCTACCTTTATTAACAATTTTAGTAACCGTACTTGATAATTTATATCTTGTATTATCTGGCATCATTGATAATTTAGCTTGAATACCTTCTTTAACGATAACATCAAGACTTCGACCAAATATTTCACTTTTCCAAATACTTGATGGATCAATTTCATAATCTTTCATAATATAATTAATTAGTTCTTTACTTTGTAATTCGGTTCCTATTATTGGTTCAAAGGTCGATTCCACATCTACTTTCATTAAATGTATAGATGATGCAACCGCTTTTAATTTAACCCCATATCTAGATCCTTGTTTAATTATTTCGGGATTAGATAAAGTCATATCGGCTAAATTAGGATAAACAATTCCATATCCAGTATTTTTGGCCATTTTAAGAGCACTTTTTAAGGTATTAGTTTCATCTTTATTTTCAGCATATTCAGTAAATACTTTTAGTAAACTACTTTTATTAATTGTTATACCACCAATTACTTCTTTTAAGATACTATTATATAATTCATCACTGCTATTTAAATTTAAAGTTACCATGCCAGTTGCTGTATCTACTTTTGTAATATAAGCATTACTGATATACTGACTATCTTTATAATAATCCATTATTTTATCAACGTCTTTTAATTTAGAAACATTAGTCATACTTTCTTTTATTTTTTCTAAATAATGTTCTTTAATAGGATGATCTTTATCTAATATATGTATCCATTCTGGGACATTTACTTCAACATTTAAAACGGGGAATTCATATAAAGCTGTTTTAAGAATTTCATACATTTCTTTTTCATTCATTGATTCAATATTAATAGGCATTACTGGAACATCATAATTTTCACTTAAGTTGCGAGCTAATCTTTTAGATTCTTCTGAGGATGGCGTTTTGGTATTTAGAATTATAATATAAGGTTTATTAATCGATTTTAATTCAGTTATTACTTTTTCTTCTGCATCCATATATTCACCACGCGTAAATTCTCCAATTGAACCATCAGTTGTTATAACTATACCAATAGTTGAATGATCTCTTATTACTTTTTCGGTTCCTATTTCGGCCGCTTCAATAAAAGGTATTTCTTCATCATACCATGGTGTCTTAACTAATCTAGGATTGCCTAAATCATCTTCATAACCATTACTTGATTTTATTATATAACCAACGCAATCAATTAATTTTATATTAGTAGTAAACTCATCAATAGTAATCGTAGCACCAGAACTCGGAACAAATTTAGGCTCAGTTGTCATTATAGTCTTCCCTGGAGCACTTTGAGGTATTTCATCTAAACATCTTTTTTTATCAGCTTCATCTTTAATATTAGGAATAACTAAAGTTTCGATTACTTTTTTAATAAAAGCAGACTTACCAGTACGAACTGCTCCTACTACTCCTAAATATATTTCTCCTTGTCCCCATGCAGAGATGCTACTAA
>CAZZNR010000139.1:0-978 GCA_964655835.1 uncultured Muribaculaceae bacterium
ATTGGCAAAGATGTCTTTCGTCAGCTTTCTCACCCCTAAACGATGGCATGATATAATAACAACCTTTTTCTGTTAATCTACACCCATATTCCAGCATAAATTGCATTGAATCTGCCAAATATGTGTCTACACCTTCTAAATTAATTTTTACCGGTAACGAATCACTGCCTCTTCCAATAGGACTAGATATGGATCCAGTTGTTATTGGTAAATAAAAAGTTGTAATCCCTTTTTCTTGATAAAAATTAGTGGTTTCAACATTAATTAAATTTTCTAATTCAATTAATTGCTTATACCAAGGACTTTTGATTGCTTCCAAGTAATGTGTGTCCAAGTTTTGCCAGCTTTTTGGCGGTATTTTTTTATTCATTTTTTCCCTCTTTTCTATTTTTTAAGTTCATTTAATTTTATCATAAAATGCTCTAATTTTCTTTTTTGCTAAAACTGTTTGGCATTGCTCAGCCCATTCTTTATTTGGACCGAATGCCATATCATTTGTTATTATTTTTACTACATCTTTATTTTGTAATCTTGATTCGGGTGTCGCATAATTTCCATTAATTATTGCTGCAACCATGCTATTTCCGACATCTGTATGAATCTTATATGCAAAGTCTATTGGGGTAGATCCAATAGGTAACTCAATTACTTCGCCTTTTGGTGTATATACATAAATATTGGATCCTAATATTTCATGTCTAATTTCCTCTAAAAATTCTCTATTATCACTTGTAGAGCTATTAATATCAACCAAAGATTTAAAAAATTGAAATCTGTTTCTTAATTCATCATTCATCACAACATTTTCATCTTGCCAATAAGCAGTAAGTCCCAATGAAGCAATTTTATCCATTTCAAAAGTTCTTATTTGTGTTTGTACTAAATGTTCACCTTTCCCAAAAACTGTTGTATGAAGTGATTGATACATATTAGTTTTTGGTTGAACTAAAAAATCTTTCATTCTACCATTTACAGGTG
>CAZZNR010000139.1:988-2099 GCA_964655835.1 uncultured Muribaculaceae bacterium
AACAATTTTTAATATCATCTACCATTATTTTTAAAGCAAGTAAATCATGAATCTCATTTAACTTATTACCTTCTTTAAGTCTTTTGTAAATTCCATAAATATTTTTGGTTCGTGCTTTTATTTCGTTTGAAATATTATTATCAGTAAGTATAGTATGTATATCAGATAACATTGAATGTAAATCACCATGCGTTTCACTTTCAATTTTTTTAACTTTTTTATCTAATTCAAAATACATTTCTGGATTAATATATTTAAAGCTCAAATCCTCCAATTCGCTTTTTATCCTATAACAACCTAAATAGTATGCCAGCGGAACAAATATTTCCATAGTTTCTAAAGCATTTTCTTTTTGTTTTTCAGGTTTTTTAAACTCTAAAGTTCTCATATTATGAAGTCGATCGGCCAATTTTATCAAAACTATCCTTATATCTTCGGTAATCCCACTTAATAATTTTCTTGTATTTCCAGCAACTTCATCTTCTCTACTGGAAAAATTCATTTTTCCAATTTTAGTAACTCCATCAACCAACATTGCCACAAAAGGATTAAATTCATGAGCAATATCATCTTTTTTTATATCTGTATCTTCCAAAGTATCATGAAGTAAACCCGCAACAATAGTATTAGTATCAGCTTCAATTTCAGATAATATAATTGCTACTGATAAGGGATGAACAATATACGGCTCCCCACTTTGACGTTTTTGATCGGTGTGCATTTTTTCAGCATAGTGATATGCTTTAACAATCATTTGTAAATCTTCTTCATTATTATTATAAGTTTCAATATTTTCTAATAAATGTTCCAGATTCATAAAATCACCCCTTTTTAGCAAAAAGAGTCAGACGTGCTTTAGGCGTTTGACTCTTTTAAATCGATTTTATTGCTCTTTAAAAATGAGTATATACAATGAAAGCACACTCTTGTTTTTGTAATCATAGGTTTTCTATAATGAATTTTTGCCATATAACTCACTCCTAAAAATAAGTAATTAAATAGAATAATAGCACTTTTAATTATAAAAGTCAACGATTTTTAGGCATATTTCGAGCAATTTATGCTTAGCATATGATAATGTCTTAAGTGTTAGTATTTGAAAATGTCTCAA
>CAZZNR010000140.1:0-2091 GCA_964655835.1 uncultured Muribaculaceae bacterium
TGTTATAATTAGATAAAGTTGGTGATATTATGTTTAGTATATTTGTTCCTGATATTTATCAAAAAAGTATCTTTGCTATTAATTATAAAAAATTAAAGAAAAATGGCATAAAATGTATTATTTTTGATTTAGATAATACCATAGCTCCCGTTAATGCAAAAAGTCCGAGTAAAAAAGTAAAAGATTTAATCGAAGATTTAAAAGAATTAAAGTTAAAATTAATTATTGTTACTAATTCAACTAAAAGAAGAGTGGAACCTTTTAAAGATATCTTGGGAATTGATACAGCGTATTTTTCTTTAAAACCTTTAAAAAATAAATATAAAAAGATTTTAAAAATATATGGTTTTAAAGATACGGAAATAGCTTGTATTGGAGATCAATTACTAACAGATATTTGGGGTGCTAATCGGATGGGATTTACAAGTATTTTAATAAACCCAATTGGAACCTTTGATTTTGCTCCAACCAAAATAAATAGGTTTATTGAAAATACGATTTTTAATTATTTAGAAAAAAAAGATTTATTAAAAAAAGGACAATATTATGAATAAAATTTGTTATGGCTGCGGCTTAAAATTACAAAGTGAATTTCCTGATGAGTTAGGTTTTATTCCACCTAATAAAATTGCTTCTTCATATTGTCAAAGATGTTATAAATTAATTCATTATGGCGAGCAGAAAAGTAATAATACCCCTAAAGAAACTCAAAATATTATCAAAGCTATTAATAATGATAATAAATTTGTCATATTTTTAATTGATTTTTTAACTATTAATTCCGAAATTATCAAGTTGTTTAACTCGATTAAAAAGAATAAATTGTTATTGATTTCAAAATATGATTTACTTCCTAAAAATATAAAAGATTACACGATAACTAATTATTTAAAAAAATGAGGAAATATTATATCTTAACAATCTTGTTGTCTATCAGTTTTTTAGTTCAAGCTCAGTTTACTGTGAGTTATTCTTTAGGTTACTCTAGCTATGATATGAGTGGTATGAGAAAGTTATTATCAACAATACAGAATACACAGCCGGCAGTTACCATCGGAGCAAAAAATGTAGATAATTTCCCTGTCAACAATATTTTTCACTCTATAGATATAGGCTATAAATTTAATATGCATGAATTTGGATTAAAAGGTAGTGGATATAATTCTACGGGAGGGAAATTGTCTATAAAAGATTATTCAGGCGAATATTCTAACAAATTTATTGTCAATGGCTTTCGTGCTGGATTTTTCTATAAAAACTACTTCTATAATTTTAAGAGCGATAAAAGAACTCTTTTTTCTTTCTTTGGTGAAGTATCTCCCGGTCTTTATTTTACTGAGATTAAAAATAATGGTTTTTTTATTGTTCAAGATAAAGAATTAGACTCGTTTAATAATATTTATAAAGTGAATAGCTTTGCTCTTTTAATACAAACGGGAGTAATATATTATATTGCCAAAAACATAAGTGCCAATGTGACAGTTGGGTATGACTTCGTGAGTAAAGCTGAAGTCAATGACTTCACCCCTATACCTGCTTCAGTGAATTGGAGTAGTGTAAAGTTTATGGCAGGGTTAGGCTTTTCTTTTTAAAAAATTGTTTTTATTTTTTATTGAGTTGTTACTAAAACAGAACTAAGAAAGAGTAACTTGATTGCTTCCTATTCACTTTTAAAATTCACTTTTGTAGAGTGTTTATCGCGAAGCAAAAAATTTCCATATAGAGCAATTCACATCTTTTGAAGACCTTATTTATACCCATTATAAATAATATACCTTAAAATCTCGTTTTTTAGCCAAAAAATATGTTCCTTTGTATTCTGAATTGAGATTTGAGGCGTTTATGCGGCTATCAGAATTAAAGACCGGAGACAAAGCATTCATCATTAAAGTAAATGGTTCGGGAGCGTTTCGCAAGCGTATTCTCGAAATGGGGTTCGTGCGAGGTCAGGAAGTGAAGTCGATATTGAATGCCCCGCTGAAAGACCCCATCAAGTACGGAATTATGGAGTACGAAGTTTCGTTGCGCAGGAGCGAAGCGGTGATGATAGAAATTTCGAAACTGAAAGAAGATGTAGATTGCAGTTTCACC
>CAZZNR010000141.1:0-2018 GCA_964655835.1 uncultured Muribaculaceae bacterium
TATGTATCTATGTCGGATGACAACTGAAGAGACAATAATTAAAATCGGTTTAGAATTTGGAAATCGAAACCATTCAACAGTTCTTCATGCTTATGATAAAATTAATAATGAAATTAAAATAAATAATAAATTAAAAGAGGAAATTAATGAAATTAAAAATATAATTGTTAATTAAAGTTAAAAGATAATAATTTATAAACATTAGATTTTATCTTAAATTAATTTAAAATTTTGAATTATCAACATTATAAACAGTAATAATAATAAAAGAAAAAAGAAAGAAGGTATTTAAATGAAATTAGTGATAGAAAAAAATATTTTATTAGAGAAATTAACAAATGTTATGAGAGCGATCTCTTCTCGTAATTTAATTCCAATATTAAATGGAGTGAAATTTGAATTAAAAAAAGAAGGTTTATATTTAACGGCAAGTGATAGTGATTTAATTATTCAAACTTTTATAGATAAAAAAGATATTAAAAATATTAAAGAACAAGGAATAATAATAATTCAAAGTAAATATTTATTAGATATTATAAAAAAACTTCCAAATGGAGATATTAATATTGAAGTAGTAGATGGTATAAAAATCATCATTAGTACTGAAAATACTGTATTTAATTTAAATTGTTTAAATACAGAAGATTATCCACATCTAAAATTTGAAGAAATAAAAAATCCTATAAATTTAGAAAGTGATTTATTAAAAAAAATTATTAATCAAACAATTTTTGCTATATCAAATCAAGAATCTAGACCTTTATTAACAGGGATAAATTTAAAATGTGTTGATAATCAATTATATTGTATTGCTACCGATTCATATCGTTTAGCTAAAAAAACAGTTGAGTTAAATCAAAATTATGATAATTTCAATATTGTTATACCAGGTAAAAATTTAAATGAATTAGATAAAATTTTAGGAGAAAATAATAATGTGGAAATTCATCCTTTTATTAATAAAATTATTTTTAAATATGAAGATTATATTTTTCAATCAAATTTATTAAGTGGAGCATATCCAGATACTTCAAATTTTATTCCAAAAGATTTTAATTTTATTATAACTACTTCATTACCAAATTTTGTAAGTGCAATAGATCGAGCTGCATTATTAACACAAAATAAAGACAAAAATATTGTTAAAATGGAAACCATCAAAAAAGAAATGTTAATATCATCTTTTGCTAGTGAAATTGGTAAAGTAGAAGAAAAAATAATAATAGATAAAAATACTTCTGATAATATATCAATATCTTTTAGTTCAAAATATATGTTAGATGCTTTAAAAACATTTAATGAGGAAGATTTATTAATTCTTTTAAATTCTGATTATCAACCAATTATTTTAAAATCAATTAAAGATGAAACTTTAATTCAATTAATTTTACCAATAAAAACTTATTAAATTTTAAAAAAATAATATAATCGTCAATATTCGTCAAAATTCGACAATAACTTATGTTTTAATAATTTGTTGTTGGGAGGTGAATTATATGAATGATTATGAAATCAATGATAAAACTTTAGCAATAATACCTTTTAGTGATTATAAATCAATTATTTATGAATCACATGATTGTTTTGTATTAGAAAAGCCAGTGTCTAAAATTATGGATGCTAGTTGTAAGTATTATGGGAGTACTTTTGATGGAAGACAAAAAGGAACGGCGTTTTTAACTGGAATAAGATATAAAGCTCCTATAATAATTTCTGAAGAGAATAATATTATTTTTTTTCCTACGTCGTCACCAAGATTAAAAGAATGTGCATGGATTAGTTTAAATAATATTAAAAAATATTATGATAAAGAACCAAAAATGTTAATTGAGTTTTTAAATAAAGAAACAATCGAAATTGATATCTCAGCTAATATTTTAAGAAATCAAATTTTTAGAGCGTCTATGTTAGATTCAGCAATAAGAAAAAGAAGCATTAATCGATAAAAAAAGTTTTAAAAACGCTTTTTTTATGTTATAATTTAATTAGGTATAGGAGTACAAGATACCTATTTTATT
>CAZZNR010000142.1:0-2015 GCA_964655835.1 uncultured Muribaculaceae bacterium
AAATTAAGTATGAATGCTGAACTACCTGGCATCGGTTATACTAGAAGATTTTCAGAGTGTTTTAAAATTGATTCTAAAGGCGAGTTCGGGGAATCAGTTCTTATTAATGAATATGTAGCTAAACATTTAAATGATGATTTAGAAGGGACGATGGATGTTCCTGATGATGCTTTCTTTACCTTACTTGATTTAGAAAAAGCTTTAAACTTTACATTAATTGGAGAAGGTTTCTTAAATAATAAAATAATGCAAGATTCATCAATTATCCTTAAGGTTAGGTTAAATACTTTAATTAATAGTAAAAATCGAAGATATTTTGATGTTAGACAATATATTAATTTAGATACTTATATTTCTAGTTTAATTGTTATGAATAATAAAAGAAGTCAAATTATTAATATTAACTTAGAAGATATTGATGATATTTTAGCTAAAGTAATAGTTAAAGTAATAAGTAAAATGATTTTTGACTTTTCTAAAACCAGAAAAGTAAGAGCTTCAATTCCTTTTCATTTAATTATAGAAGAAGCTCATCGATATGTTGTTCATGATAATGATCAATTCTTACTAGGATATAATATCTTTGAAAGAATTGCTAAAGAAGGAAGAAAATACGGTGTTTTAATTGATTTGATTAGTCAAAGACCAGGAGATATAAGTGAGACAGTTGTTGCCCAAATGAGTAACTTCTTAGTTCATAAGATGACTCATCCTAAAGATATTGAATATGTTGAAAAAATGCTACCTAATATATCTACGGATATTATAGAAAAGTTAAATTCTTTGCAAGCAGGTACTTTAGTATCATTTGGAACCGCTTTTAAAATACCATTATTAATTAAAATGGATTTACCTAATCCAATGCCTTATTCAAGTAACTGTGATGTATTACAAAGATGGCAAGGATAATTAAAAAAGATATAAAAGAAAGAATAATAAGTTAAAGGTATTATTCTTTCTTTTTTTGGTTATCATAATAGCAAGGTGATATTATGAATTTTGAAAATAAAGTAGTACTAATAACAGGAGCAACTGGAGGAATAGGAAGAGTAGCTGCTCAAGAATTTGCTAGAAAAGGGGCTAAATTAAGTCTTATTGATATTAGTGAAAGTAAACTTAAGGAATTTAAAAAACAAATTAAAATAGTTAATGATAAAGTTTTACTAATTTCTGCTGATGTTAGAGATGAAGAGCAAGTAAAAGATTATGTTTCTAAAACCATAGCTAAATTTGGCACTATTGATATTTTTTTAAATAATGCTGGGGTTGAAGGTGAAGTTGCTTCAATAATCGAAACCTTAAAAGAAGATTTAGATTATGTCTTAGATGTTAATGTTAAAGGGGCTTATTATGGTCTTAAATATGTTTTACCTATTATGCATAATAATAATAAGGGAAGTGTAATAAATACAAGCTCAGTAGCGGGTTTTATTGGTAGTTTAGGAATGGCTCCATATGTAGCATCTAAACATGCTTTATTAGGGGTAAATAAAGTTGCAGCTTTAGAATCAGCTCCTCATAATGTAAGGGTTAATGCGATATGTCCAGGGCCAGTTGATAATGATATGATGAAAAATATTGAAATAAAAGTAGCACCTGGTGCACCAGATGCCGTTAGAGATAATTTTATTAAAGAAATACCTTTAGGTAAATATTCTAGTAATTTAGATATTGTAAATATGATACTTTTCTTAGCTTCGGATTTATCTACTTATATAACAGGGGCTTATTTTCGCATTGATGGGGGAATGGCAGCTAAGTAAGATATGATTTTGTTTTATACTTTATTTAATTTTATACGTATTTTTAAAAAAAATAATACTTATATACTTGAATTTTTTCGATTAATAATATATAATAAATTAGGATGGGAATAACATAGATGAATAATAAGAAGAAATCAACAATTATATTAGTATCTTTATTTATTTTATTAACTATATTAAGTTTTAGTTTATCATATGCCTATTTAACTAGAGTAAACAATGCTGAAACTACGACAACTATTAAAGCTG
>CAZZNR010000143.1:0-2010 GCA_964655835.1 uncultured Muribaculaceae bacterium
AATTTCTTCCATATTATCTTTGAAGCATTCTTCTCGATATTCAGGTGTAATAATATTGTATTTTTCACGATCAATTGAAACAATGTATTCCTGTAATTCAACGAGCAGATCCTTAATATCTTCATCATATTTTGAATTATAATCAACAATATTAATCATCTTTAAACACCTACTTTCAACATAAATTATATCAAAAAACCTGATATTTTCATACCAAGTCTTTTCCATCATTATAATTTTTTTCTTAATACAGGAATATGTTCAACAAGATTTTCAGCAAAAATTAATTCTTGCTCTGATTGTAAAGACCATTCAGCTTTTACCCTGTCAACAAACTCTAAATCCATTTCATCACTATCTAATTTTTCATTCCAATTAAAATCTACATCAAATAATATTTTTGTTAATAATAATTTTTCTCTTAAAAGTCTTAAATATCCTTTTTTTAAAACTTCTTGTCTATCAGCATTTAATCTGTTTACTTCTTGATTATTTATGTAATCAGGACCTAAAGCCACTTTTAAATATGGACTATTGTTTACTATTTCACATGCAACTGGATCTAAAGCACACCCATGATTTAAAATCCCACGAATCTGATTAGTGTGAAAATATTCCGCCCAATATCTAGCATTATTTATATTCCTAACATATTGTAATGAATACGGAATATCTATTTGGCAATCATCATAATCAGTATGTACAATAATAGGAATATCATATTCTTTTATCAATTGCGTAAGAGATTCATTCATGTTTTCAGCAGATATAGCACTTCCTAAACCATGCATTTTTAAAGCCACAGGTTTTTTCTTTTCTATTTCGTCTCTAAGATATTTTATAGTATCAAAAATTGGATGAATCATCATTACATAAAATAATCTAATATCACTATTGTTTCTCTTTATAGAATTATAAACAAAATCATTAGCTTCTTTAAAAGGATTTAGTGGAGTTTTATAAACAAACTCCCCATTCCTAAATTCCCACTCAAGATATTTCTTCTTTTCTCCATCTTCATAATAAACAGGACATGGAACAGACATTAATAATCCTGCATTTATTTTTGAATTTTTCATTAATTCTACATATTCATCTAAAGAAACAATTCCTTGGAAGAAATCTTCCCCTATATGACTATGTGCGTCTATTATTTGCATATTCCCCCCTACTTTTAATTAATCTTCTAAAGGTTTCTCAGTAATAGTAATTTTTTTATTTTCTAAATCCATTTCAATATTTACACCATAAGGCATAATGAAAATTGGTGAAGCATGACCGATATTAACATTATAAAGAATTGGTAAATCAGGGCAATTCGCTTCTTCACTTATCATTCTTGTATATACCTCTTTATATTCTTCATAATATTTTTCGTCTTTTGGTTTACCAACAATGATTCCTTTTAGCTTTTGAATAATTCCTTGAGCAATTAAATTTCTTAAAAAATATTCCACCATCATAGGGTCAACTTCATCTTCACTTGTTTCTAAAAATAAGATTTTATCTTGCCATTCTTCTTTTGAAGGCCATATATCAGTGCCAATAAACATGCAAAAAACATCTAAACAACCACCAATTGCTTTACCAGCAGTTGTCCCTTTGCCTTGTAAAATTTCAAAACCATATTTTTCGTCTTGCATTTTTCTTGCAATATCATTGTTTTCAGCAACACACCAATCTAAAAACTCACTGGTCCATTGTGGACTTGATTCTATTACAATATTTTCTTTATTTTCAAATAAAGTTTCTTTAATATACTTTTTTGTATATTCGTGCATATTCTCATTTTCAGCGAATTCACACATTACTGCCGGGCCATAAAACGAAACCAATCCAGCCTTGTACATCATAAAATGATTTACAGTTGTATCAGAATATCCCATAAAAATTTTTGGATTATTTTTAATAACATCAAAATCAATATATGGCAATAACCTTATAGTATCGTCCCCGCCTATATTGCAAAAAATCGCTTTTATATTGTCATCTAAAAATGCGTCCATTAAA
>CAZZNR010000144.1:0-1067 GCA_964655835.1 uncultured Muribaculaceae bacterium
AGCAATTGAAAATTTAAAAAAAGAAATTAATTATCAAATAAATTTAGAAGAAAATATTTTTAAAGATAATACTCAACAATTAATTAATTTAAGAGAACTTCATATTAAAAAATATGAACTATTAAACTTGAAAAATGAACTGCAAATAAATAAACCTTATTTAGTTGAGTTTACAGGAACTCCAAGAACTGGTAAAACAACTTTAATTAATAATATAAAAGATTATTTCGAAAAAGGTAGTTTTAATATTAATGTTATTGAAGAATTTGTTAGCTCAGAATATTATAAAAATGTAATAAAACCATTTAATGAAAATAAAACAAATTATGAAGTCAATCGTTTAATAATGAAAGAAATAAATAAAATTGTTAATAAGGAAATTAAATCTAATAAGGATATAACAATATTTGATCGAGGCATTTATGATCGCTGTATTTGGATGCAAAGAGCTCTAAATTTAAATTTAGTTAATGAAGAAGAAGCCCAAAATTTTATCTTTAGTTATTTATTAGAAGCCCAAAATAAAGTTGATAGTTTAATAATTACTTATGCTGATAATCAAGAAGCTTTAAAAAGAGATTATGTAAATAGTTTGGCTTTAGAATCAAGGAATTTCTTAAACCTTGATAATATAATGCAATTTAATAAAGCTTTAATTGAAATGAAAGAATTATTTCTAATGGATAATCCAAATTTTCATTTTGTTGATACAACTAATCTAACCTCTAATGAAGTTTCAATTGAAGTAACTAAACATATTTTAAATGATATGGAAAATCAATATATATTAAGAAAGGAAATAAAATGTCAGAATATATAAATTGCTTAAATAATGAAATAAAAGAATATTTTAAGATATTATCAAATGAATTTCCTGAGTGGTTAATTGATTATATTGAAACACCCGAAATGCAAAGAATAAGTAAAATAGCATTAAGTTGTGGGACTGATTATACAAAAGTTTTTAATCCAACATACTTTTATTCTAACTTGGAACATAGTATTGGCGTAGCCTTGATTATATGGAACTTTACTAAAGATAAAAAACAAACTTTAGCTGGCTTATT
>CAZZNR010000144.1:1077-1997 GCA_964655835.1 uncultured Muribaculaceae bacterium
TAATTGATTTTTTAAATAATGATCATGAAAAACAAGAAAGTACAGAAGAAAAAACTATTGAAATAATTATGAATTCAAAAGAAATCATGTCGCTTTTAAAAAAAGATAATATTAAATTAGAAGAAGTAATTGATTATAAAAAATATCCAATAGCTGATAATAATTCACCTCAGCTATCAGCTGATAGATTTGAATATACTTTTTCTTCGGGATTAGTATTTCACCGAGTATGGAATTTAGAAGATATCAAAGAATGTTATGATAATATATCTATTTTAACTAATGAATATGGAGATTCGGAATTAGGATTTAATAATATCAAAGTATGTGAAAAATATATTAGGATTATATCTGATTTATGGCCAACATGGATTAGTAATGCCGATAAATCAGTTATGCAGTTTTTAGCAGATATTATTAAAGTTATGATCGAAAAAGATTATCTTAATATAAATGATTTATATACATTATCAGAAGAAGAAGTGATAAATAAAATATTAAATTGTGAAGATGAATATCTAAGCCGGTCATTTATTAAATTTCAAAATATGACTAATGTATACGATAGTGATATCGAAATTAAAAATAAATTTTGTGTTAGTATTAAAGCTAAAAGGAGATATATTATTCCTTTAGTTAAAAATAATGGCAAAATTAATCGAATATATAATATTTCTCTTAAAGCTAGAAATGATATTGATAATTATTTAAATAACGAAACAGCTAAATATGCTTATTTTGATTTTGATTTTAAACCAAATAAAGAAAAGATAAAGTCAAAATAATATAAGATTACATTTATAAATATATCTTTCTTTGTTATAATTATAAAAGGTAGGTGGTATTATGCTAAGTATATTTGTTCCCGATATTTATCAAAAAAGTATCTTTGCTATTAATTATAAAAAATTAAAGAAAAA
>CAZZNR010000145.1:0-1977 GCA_964655835.1 uncultured Muribaculaceae bacterium
AGGTCTTCCTTTTTATGTTTCCTTTCCCCAAACCATTATACACAATCTCAAAATAAAATAATTTGCTTTTATTTTGATATAAAGTTAAAATAAATATAGGTGACTTATGAAAGAAAATATATTGGGATTTGCAGTAAGTAATTATAATTATGAAGAACTTATAAAAAATATATTTATTGATATCGAAAATAATGAACAACATTTTTTAGTAAACATAAATCCTTTAATAATTATGAATTATTATCAAAATGAGAAATATAAACAAATATTTAATCAAGAAAAATATCAAATACCTGATGGTATTGGGATTGTTTTAGCTTCTAAAATGAAAAAAAAGATAATAAAAAACCGAATAACTGGTATTGATTTAATGGAAAAAATATGTGAAACTGCTAGTAAAAAAGGAAAAACAATATTTTTATGTGGGGCTAAACCAGGAGTAGCAATTAAAGCTAGTAATGTATTAATAAAAAAATATCATAATTTACATATTGCTGGAGTATGTGATGGTTATATTACTGAAGAAGAAATGATAAAACAAATTAATCTTGTAAAACCTGATATTTTATTTGTAGCTTTAGGTTCCCCTAAACAAGAAGAATTTATTGTCAAGAATCAAAAAAATTTAAATGTAAAAATTTTAATGCCTGTGGGCGGATCTTTTGATGTCATATCAGGAAATATAAAAAGAGCTTCAAAAAAGATTCAAAAATTACATTTAGAGTGGCTTTACAGAATGTTAAAAGAACCTGGCAGGATTAAACAAAATATAGTGTTAATTAAGTTTATTTTATTAGTTATGTTTAATAAAAAATGATATAATAAAAAAAGAGGTGTTAACAAATATGTTAATAAAGAATATTTATCACAACCTAATTAAGTATAAATTCTTATTAATAGAATTAATTAAACGTGATTTTAAAATAAAATATAAACGTAGTGTATTAGGTATACTATGGAGTGTATTATATCCCTTATTAATGATGAGTGTTATGGCATTAATATTTTCCCAAATGTTTAAATTTAATATGGAAGGGGTAAACTTTTTAGTTTATTTAATGACTGGGCTAGTAATGTTTGGCTATTTTTCTGAAGCAACTAATTCAAGTTTAATCTCAATTGTAAGTAATTTCTCTTTAATAAATAAAGTTTATATTCCTAAATATATTTTTCCATTGGCAAAATGTTTATTTGCTGGGATAAACTTTTTATTAACTTTAATTCCTTTAGTTTTAATTATGCTAATTAGTGGAAGCCCTGAAGCAGGAACAAAATGCTATTTAAATATTTATTATTTAATTATTCCTTATATATTTTTATGTATTTTTATGTTTACGTTAGGAATGAGTTATCTATTATCAGCACTAACAGTTTTTCTTAGAGATATAATTTATATTTGGGGAATTATTTTAACTATTTTAAACTATGTTACGCCAATATTCTATCCTTTAGCAATGCTTCCTACTTATTTACAAACAATCTTTAAATTAAATCCTTTATATATGTATATTGGATCTTTAAGAGAAGTATTATTATTTTCACGTATGCCATCAACATATTTATTAGTAGGAATGTTTGTTACCGGTTTTGTTATGATGATTTTTGGAATGTACTTTTTTAGAAAAAAACAAGATAAATTTGTTTATTATATGTGATTGAGAGTGATTAAATGATAAAGATTAAAAATGTATCAATGAAATTTAATTTAGGTATCGAAAATGATAATTCATTAAAAATGATGTTTATAAGATTATTTAATTTTAAAAAAAGAAAAAAGAAAGAATATTTTTGGGCTTTAAGAGATATTAATTTTAATATTGAAAAGGGCGAAGTTGTTGGCGTAATTGGAATTAATGGTGCTGGTAAAAGTACTTTATTAAAGGTTGTAAGTGGTGTATATAAGCCAACTACTGGTTCTGTAATAGTGAATGGTAAAATATCACCAATGATCGAGTTAGGAGCAGGATTTGATACTGA
>CAZZNR010000146.1:0-1969 GCA_964655835.1 uncultured Muribaculaceae bacterium
TTCATGAAGAAGAAATAGCTAAAACTAAAAAAGGAAGAAGTACTACTTTTATTGGCTTACCAACAACTAGTGTGGCTTTAATATTTCCTTTAGTATATTATCTAAAAGATTTTTTTCCTAATATTTTTCCTTCTATTTTTGCAACATCTTTACTTATTGTCGGGTTATTATTTGTTTTAAACGCTAAATTTATAAATAAGCCTGATAATAAAAAAATGTTTTTATTAATTTTAGTTGGGTTATTTGAGTTTTTACTATTACTTATAGGTTATAACATATGGATAATTTTAAGCTAAAAAAGAAAAAAGAAGATAAGTTTATCTTATTTTTTTATAATACTATTATAGGTAGATTATTATTAAAAATTTTTACCTTAAATATTATTAGTAAAATAGCTGGTTTATTTTTAAGTACTAGATTATCCAAAATTTTTATTAAAAGATTTATTTTAAAAAATAATATCAATATAAATGATTATGAAGAAGTAAAATATAAATCATTTAATGATTTTTTTATTAGAAAAATAAAAGCCGGAAAAAGACCAATTAATTATAAAGATAATGTTTTAATATCGCCATGTGATGGTAGATTACTTGTTTATAAAATAAACAAGGATAATTTATTTAAAATAAAAAATTCCTATTAGAATATTCATGATCTTTTTAATAATGATGTTTCTAATGAATATCTTAATGGGTATGCGTTAGTATTTAGATTATGTGTTGATGATTATCATCGTTATTGTTATATAGATAATGGTATAAAAACAAATAATAATTATATTAAAGGAATACTTCATACGGTAAGACCAGTAGCTTTTGATAAATATAATGTTTATAAGACTAATTCAAGAGAATGGACGATTCTTAAAACTGAGAATTTTGGTAATGTTATTCAAATTGAAGTAGGAGCAATATGCGTAGGAAAAATAGTTAACCATCATCAACAAGATACCTTTAGAAAAGGTGAAGAAAAAGGCTATTTTAAATTTGGAGGTTCGACCATTATATTATTATTTAAAGAAAATACTATTAAAATAAATAAAGAAATTTTAAATAACAGTTTAAATAATATTGAAACGATTGTTAAATTAGGTGAAAAAATCGGAAATAAAAGTTAGCTTACGCTAACTAATTTTTTTTCTAAATATTTAAAAAATTTAAATTTACTTAAAATATAGAAACATATAAGGGTAATTATTAATGAACCAATAACATCATAAACGACATGTTGTTTAACAAATAAAGTAGATAAAATTATTAAGGTATTTATGGTTACAATAATACCTTTTTTCCATTTTGACATATTCTTAATTGCTAGAACACCAAAAATAATAATAAAACATAAAATACAATGATTAGAAGGAAAACATCTTGTTGCAGGGGTATCTATTTTAAAAGTCATATATGTAATATATTCAATTATATTATTATAAGATTCTATTACTGGTCGATTTACTGTAGTAGGATAAAGAATAAATATTGAATTAGAAATTATATAGCAAAAAATTAATGATATAATAGTTTTAATATATATACTAATATTATCTTTAAAAATATAATATAAGGCAAGGATATTAAAAGGATACCAAAGATTATAAATGATAATAAAAATAGGTAAAAAAGGAATATAATTATCAATAGGTCCTCCTATTAAATTTGGTTCACTTTCAAATAATTTAACAAAAAAATAAAAGAAGGCGCTTATAGTAAGTAATCCTAGAGCAGTTATAAAATAAAATTTTAGATCAAAAATCTTTTTCATAATCAAATTATAGCAAAGAGAACCATAAATTGCTATTGCAAATTGTACAAATATTTGTTAATATTATATTGCTTTATATGGCGGTATTGGTGAAGTGGTTAACACGCCAGATTGTGGCTCTGGTATGCATGAGTTCGATTCTCATATATCGCCCCATTAAGAACATTACTACTCATAAGAGTAGATCAAAAGAAACCTCACTAGT
>CAZZNR010000147.1:0-1939 GCA_964655835.1 uncultured Muribaculaceae bacterium
CAAGACAATCAACAACGACTGTTTACCGCCTAAGCCTGCTTTTAGTGCATATACAAACGAAATCAAACCGACAATCAGCAATAGCGCTTGACCAAATGCCCAATGTCCAGGGGTTATAGCTTCTTTTCGGGACAATAAGAAATAGCACATTGGTGCGACAACCAGCATGATTGGGACGTTAATCAGGAAAACTGAACCCCACCAGAAATATTCTAACAATCCCCCACCAATGAGCGGTCCAATGGCGGCACCGGCTGATCCGATTGTGCCCCAAATACCCAGCGCAATGGCACGTTCGCGACTGTCTTCGAAGGTTCTGCGAATAATACCCAATACACAGGGCATAATCATGGCACCGCCTAATGCTAATAAAGCACGTGCGGCAATCAGCATAGAAGCCGTTTGGGAAAATGCCGCAAGGACTGAGGCAATTCCAAATATAACCAAGCCAATCAGCAGAATCTTACGATTGCCGACACGATCAGCCAAAGTTCCCATCGGAACTAAAAGTCCAGCCATAAGTAATGGATAAATATCAATAATCCATAAGACTTGGTTACTTGTGGCACTCAGCGATTGGGTTAATGAGGGAACCGCAACATGCAGTACAGTCATATCAATCACAATCGGCAGAAATGCAAGCACGACAGCGAGCAATATCCACCAGCGTTTCGGATCAAGATTGGTAGCTTTCATGATTAAACCTATATTGATGGTTTATTAAATCAATTCTGAAATAAAGATGTAAATGAAAGATTTGTTGTGGGCTAAACTCGTTAACCCACAGCTTTTATTCTCAGTTTTGATGCTTAATGTGCCGCTTTACGTTTCGAGAATTTCTCAACCATGCTCATGACGACAATAAAGAAAATCGGTACAAAAATAACAGCTAGAATTGTTGCGCTGATCATGCCGCCAAAGACGCCTGTACCAATCGCTTTTTGAGTTTCAGAACTAGCGCCACTGGCAATGACTAAAGGAATAACGCCACAGGTAAATGCCAAAGATGTCATTAGGATTGGACGTAAGCGCAATTTAGCGGCTGCAACGGTTGCCTCCACTAAACCCATTCCTTCTTCTCTTAGTGCTTTTGCAAACTCAACAATCAAAATAGCATTCTTTGCAGATAGACCAATAATCGTGATCATGCCGACCTTAAAGAAAATATCATTTGGCATACCACGTAACATTACTGCTAAAAAGGCGCCAATCAACCCTAGAGGGACAACTAGCATCACAGAGAATGGAATTGACCAGCTTTCATAAAGCGCTGCCAAGACAAGGAAAACGACTAACATCGACAACAGTAATAAAAACAAGGTTTGTGATTCCGACTGTTTTTCTTCTAGAGAAATCCCAGTCCACTCATAACCCACACCTTTCGGAAGTTGTTCAATCAAATTTTCCATCTCAGTCATGGCTTGTCCTGAAGATATACCTGCTGCTGGACTGCCAGAAATACTCAATGATGGACGACCGTTGTAACGATTGTATTGTTGTGGGGAATGTTGCCAAATTGGAGTAATTATTTCAGACATTGAAACCAATTTACCGCTTTGACTGTTCACCTTAATCTGAAGAATATCTTCAATACTCATGCGTGATTTGGCATCAAGTTGCACAATGACTTGCTGCATACGGTCATGATTTGGAAAATCATTGATATACATCGAACCCATTGAGGTTGAAATAATATCGGTCACATCACTGAAATTAACACCTAATGCCTGCAATTTATCTCTATCAATTTTAAGCTGTACAGAACTGCCATCTGGCAAACCTTCAGGATAGACCTCCGCCACGATTTTACTTTGTGCTGCTAATGCTAAAAGCTGATCTTATGCTTCTCTTAAAGCAAGCATACCAATATTGCCACGATCTAATAATCTCAGTGAAAAACCAGATGAGTTACCCAATTCATCAATTGCTGGTAGTAACA
>CAZZNR010000148.1:0-1929 GCA_964655835.1 uncultured Muribaculaceae bacterium
ACAACGGCGAGCGTCGATGACATGGGCGCAACGGCTCAAGCGTGTTTTCAATTGTCAACGGCAATTTAAAACTGACCCCTTTTACCTTAAAAACAGCAAAGTAAAATTGACCCCTTTGATGATTTATTAAGACTCAATTTGTGGTTGAATTCCTACTCTCTTTTTATCTTTTAGACGATAACTTTCCCCAGATATTTGTACAACATGACAATGATGTAATAAACGATCCAACATTGCTGCTGTCAAAGTAACATCATCTGCGAATGATTTAGACCACTGGCTAAATGGTAAATTACTGGTCAAAATCGTACTGCCTTTTTCATAGCGCTTGGCAATAACATTAAAAAATAAATTTGCTTCTTCACGACCAAATGGTAAATATCCTATTTCATCGATAATCAATAACTTTGGAGCAAGTACAACACGTTGCATGTAGCTTTTTAATTTACCTTGTTGATAAGCTAGGCTAAGTTGCAACATTAAATCAGCTGCAGTAATAAACTTAGTCTTAATATTATTCATAATTGCCTTATAGCCTAAAGCCATTGATAGATGTGTTTTCCCAACACCACTTGCACCAATAAATACAACATTTTCAGCTCTTGGAATAAAGCTTAAATTAAATAGTTCAAGCAACTGCGACTTTGGAGCACCTAAAGCATAATTAAAATCATAAGCCTCCAACGTTTTGATTTGAGTAAGACCTGAAAGTTGTAAAAGAATCTGTTGACTACGTTGCTGCTTGGCTGTGTATTCATGTAATAGCATAGCTTCAACGAAATCTGCATAACTGCCATCCTTTGCTAAGGTTTGTTGTGCATGATGTGACCATTGTGATGCCACTGTTTGTAGACCAAGCTGACGGCAAAGCTGTTCAATACGCTCATACTGTAAATTCATTAAGAAACCTCCAGTAATTCATCATAGATTGATAAGGGGTGTTGAACACTCTCATGAGGTATGAGTGATGATGGGCTAACATCATCAATTACAGATTTTTTAGAACCATCATTAAATAAAGGTAATGAAGAAAAATATTGTTGTTCTTCAAGCAAACGAGTACTTGGTTTTTCTTTAGTTGTTGCATGAATGCGTTGATTTGCTGTTTCACTAAGCCATCGACCAATATAGGCATTTGCCATATCAACATCTAAGCTAAGGTCAACCACCTTTAAACTTGCTTTTAATGGCACGATAAAACTTGATTTCAAATAACTATTAAAGCGTTCTACTTTACCTTTTGTTTGCGCACGATATGGCTTACAAACACGTGGTCGGAAGTTATATTTCTTAGCACAATCAAGTAATTTAGCATTCCAGCGATGTTGACCATCTTGATAAGCATCACGTTCAATGATAATGGCCTTAGCATTATCAAATAATACATCTTTAGGAACACCACCAAAGAACTGAAAAGCACTTTCTAAGCCATCAATCCATGCATCAGAACGTTCATGATCATAAAACTTAACAAAGGTTGCTCTAGAGTATCCCAAAGTTGCAACAAATGCTTTTAATGTGGTGTGATGACGTCGAATTGTTGTGAAATCAACCTGCATTTGTTGACCTGGTTGAGTCTCAAATCGCTTAATCGGCTCTGGTTGTTTAGTTGGCTTTAATGTATTGAGATAATTTTGTAGTGTTCTAATTTTCCCCGTGTAGCCTTTTTGCAAGATTTCTTGATACAACACTGCAGCCGGTATCCATTCTGGATCGGCGGCATTTACACGTTTGATTAAATACGGTTTATAAGGCTCAAGAATACTCACTTTAGATTGTGTTCGTTGATATTTAGGTGTTACTTGAGATCGTAAATATTTACGCACAGTATTTCTAGAAATACCGAGTTCGCGGCTAATTGCCTTAATAGATTGACCTTGTTGATGAAGTATTTGGATTGTCACTGCTTGCTCCAAAGTTAACATGTTG
>CAZZNR010000149.1:0-1878 GCA_964655835.1 uncultured Muribaculaceae bacterium
GTAAAGGAACTATTGTTGATTTAGAATTTTTAAATAGTTATGATTTTAATTATATGGGAAGTTTAATTGATTATGATTATACCTATTTATTAACTTATGTAGATATTTCAACTGGTAATCTTTATGCTGAATTCATTAATCATGAACAAGATGCTTTAATAAACCGGATAGTTAATTTAAATATTAAAGAATTAATTATAAATAATAATTTGGCTTTAAATTTATTAAATATTTTAAAAAATAATTATAACATTAATTTAACTATTATCGATAATTTATATGAAGAAAATAATAAATTAATTAATAGTATTAAAAATTATCAGATTAAAGAAGGGATTAAACATTTATTATATTATTTAGTAACCATCCAATTAAAAGATGTTAGTCATTTTAATGAAGTAATAGTAATAGAAAATACCCAGTATTTGTTAATGGATATTCATACCGTTAGAAATTTAGAATTATTTGAAACGGTTAGATCAAAAGAAAGACAATATAGCTTAATCTGGCTTCTTGATAAATGTAAAACCTCAATGGGCTCAAGAACTTTAAAAGATTTTCTAATGAATCCTTTAAAAGAAGTTCAAAAGATAAATCAAAGACTAGATTATATTGAAAAATTTAACAATGAATTTATATTAAAAAGTGAATTACTAGAACTATTATATGAAATATATGATTTAGAAAGATTAAGCGGAAAAGTAATGTGCGGTTCATTAAATGGCCGAGATTTATTACAAATGAAAAAATCATTAAAAGTCTTACCTGATATTATTGAAATATTAAAGCAATTAAATTTAGATATTAAATTAAATCATCATCAAGAATTGTATGATTTACTAGAAAGAGCTATTTATGAAGAACCTCCCGTAACTATTAAAGAAGGTTATTTAATTAAAGAAAATTATAATAAAGATTTAGATGAACTAAAAAAAATAAGACGTGGGGGTAAAGACTATTTAACAACTTTAGAACAAGAAGAACGAAAAAGAACTGGTGTAGCTAATTTAAAGGTTGGTTTTAATAAAGTATTTGGTTATTATATTGAAATTAGTAAGAGTAATGTAAATAAAATAAAACCAGAATATGGTTGGGAACGAAGACAAACTTTAACTACTGGAGAAAGATATATAACTCCTTCTTTAAAAGAAAAAGAATCTTTAATTCTAAATGCTGAAGAAAAAATAATCGATTTAGAATATACTTTATTTATAGAAATAAAAAATATTATTAAAAGTCAAATAATGGAGTTAAAGAAAACCGCAACTAATATTGGTTATATAGATGCCTTATTATCTTTAAGCGTGGTTAGTGAAAATCTTAAACTAATAAGACCAAAATTTAATTGTAATCATATTATTAATATTAAAAATGGTTTTCATCCGGTAATAAGCATTGTTAGTGATAAAGAATATATTAAAAATGATATTATAATGGATCAAAATATTAACACTTTATTAATTACTGGTCCTAATATGAGTGGTAAAAGTACTTATATGAGACAATTAGCTATTACGATCATAATGGCTCAAATTGGTTCATTTGTACCTGCCGAGGAAGCTGACTTGCCTATATTTGATCAAATATTTACCCGAATCGGAGCATCTGATGATTTAGTAAGTGGGGAATCAACTTTTATGGTTGAAATGTTAGAAGCTAAGAATGCTGTAGTAAATGCAACTAAAGATAGTTTAATTTTGTTTGATGAATTAGGTCGTGGTACAGCTACTTATGATGGCATGAGTTTAGCTGAAGCTATCCTTGAATATATTACTAAAAACATCAAATGTAAAACATTATTTAGTACTCATTATCATGAATTAACAGCTTTAGATAAAAGATTTAAAAGTATTAAAAATATTCATGTCAGTGCTACTG
>CAZZNR010000150.1:0-1848 GCA_964655835.1 uncultured Muribaculaceae bacterium
TCTCTTATTTAGTATTTCTCACTTCATACCTTTTATTATTGTAAATTTGGGCTAAAGCCCTTGTGTTTTGGGGGTTAATCCAAATCCACGCCCTAAAGAGACGTGGCAATTGATGTATCTGAATTACAGGGTGTTATGATTTAACGGATTGGCGGTATGTTTTTGTTGCCGATTTCGAAGCACTGACCTGTCAAGTTACACGAAAGTTTATTAGATGCAGAAACACTGAAATCCGCACTATCTCGGCAATAAAATATACCGCCTGTTAACTAACGTTTTTTATTCTTTTTTCAATATATTTTGAATTTAATATTCTTAAGGTTCCCATATAATCCAACTTAAATTCAAGCAAATCTCCCACTTTATAGTTGTTAGTATTTTCAGATAAATCTATAACAAACATATCAGAACTTCCGCCTACGATGGAACATTTTTTATCATTTGGCATGATATGCTTTTCATCAACATCCAATAAACCAACGTCAATAATTGCCCTATAACTTGTTTTTCCTGATAACTTGTTATCAAAAGTAGGTGAATGTCCTTCCATATTGGTTCCCAATTCTCCATCAGGCAACTGTGGCTTTTTAATTAATTCTATAATTTCAGCGTAAAGTATGAAAACATCTGTTTCCATTTTCTTTAAACGGGTATTATTATATACATCTGTTCCTAAAAAAAGAGATTCTCCAACTCTGAAATGATTTATTCCCCTGGGTAATAAATTTTGAAAAATTAACGGTATAGTAACAGAAGAACCACCTGATACATACTTTATTGCCTTGTTAAACTTTGCTTCAATCAATTGCTCATACAAGCTTAATTGAATTAATTTATCATGGTTTGGAAGAACACCATACAAACAACTTAAATTTGTTCCAATTCCAACCACTTCAATGTTTTTTAAATTAAACACACTAAAATAAAAATCTATCAGGTCATCTCGCATTATGCCTTCCCTGAGCTCTCCCAATTCAATCATTATTATAATTTTGTGAACCTTCTGCTGCTTTTGCGCTTCATCTGAAAGCAATTTAATTGTTTCAAATTCTGTATTCATGCTAATATCAGCGTATTGAACTATATTTTTAACAGCTCGTTTTGCTGGTGGTTTTATGTAGATTGTTTCTACATTAGGATTAATTTGTTTTACAATTTTTAGATTTGTTACCCTTGAGTCACAAATTTGAGAAATGTCAAATTTAAGAAGTTCTTGCAAATATTCCTTATTTCCACAAAGCAATTTAGAAACTACCGCCCACTGTATTTTTTTTTCTTTGAATAGTTTGTTAAGGTATTCAAAATTAGATTTTAATTTTTCAATATTTAGTGTTATAAAAGCCATTTTTTTATTTTTTTATGTATCTCATTTCAAGATATTTACTTGTAAATCCGATTTTTTCGTATAGAAACCTTGCAGGATTATCGGGTTCAACATGCAGAGCAATATTCCCATCTGCAATTTCAATTGCTTTAAGCATCATCTTTTTCCCAATTCCCTTACCCCTTAATTCATTATGTGTGGCAATATAAACAAGAATGTTTTCGGGAATATAGCCTTTCATTCCTGTTTGATTAACCACTACAACACAAGACATTTTCTCGCCTTCAAAAGCTTGTAATATAAAACCGCCAAAAGAGATTGTTTCTTTTAAAGCATAATTTACAGCTTTTTCAATATCCATTTTTAAATCACCAAAATTCTCCAAATGTTGAAAGAGAAACTCTACAATCTCCATTTTTTCTTTATGGTTTGGTCTGTTGGATTCATTAAATAATTTAATTTCATTCATGATTTTTATTTCTTTTAATTTGTTTCTATGTTAGTTATTAAAATGTTAGTTAACG
>CAZZNR010000151.1:0-1831 GCA_964655835.1 uncultured Muribaculaceae bacterium
CTTTCCCTACACGACGCTCTTCCGATCTATACTATTTCAGAAGACATTAAATGCGGAAAAATACTAGTAAATAAACTTCCCGGGGCAAAAATTATACATTCTGATTTATCAATAGCTTCTAATACTTTATTATTAACTGTAAGTTCTTTGTCATACCAAATTGATTCAATTGTTCTCTTAGCTTCAGTTATTTCATCTTCGCCAACTATTATTTGACCATCAGTTGTTTTAGCAACTAAATTAACATTATCTTCTGTAAGAGGTAATACTGATCCTTCAATATTAAAAATTTTACAGAATTCTTCCACCGCATCACTTAAATTACCTTTTAAATCAATTAAAGCCGTTAAAATTAAATTCTTAATTGAATGATTAAATTCGTTTTCTTTATTACTTCCTTTAATTCGATAATTTAATAATTCTTTCAAACCATTATCTAAATTACTAATATTAAGTAATACTTTTGATATATCTCCTACGGCTGGTATATCATATATTTGTCTTAATACCCCTGTGCTCCGGCCATTATCAGAAACACAAACTACGGCTGTTACATTAAGGGGAAATAACTTTAAACCTTTTAAAATTTGGCTCATTCCGGTGCCCCCGCCAAATACTACAATATTTTTCATTTAACCAACAAACTCTCTAATTAAATATTATAACAAATAAATATATTTATACAATAAAAAAGACATTATAAAATGTCTATCTTGAAAACCATCTAATCCCTTTACTAGGTAATTTTAATATTTCTTTAGGATCGGTTGCCTTTACATATTTAAAAGTATTCCAGCTTAAATAACAATCGCCACTACAACTCGTACCATACCAACCTCTCGCAATTATAAAATGGAGATGAGCTCCGGTTGAACAGCCATCCCAAGGTGTTCTACCTCCTCCTCCAACAGTTCCCACAACAGTATTTCGGGTTACACTTTGGCCAATTGAGACCTTTATATCAAGTAAATGCCAGTAAGAACTTGTATATAATTTCCCCGCAATATTATGATGGACATAAACTTGATTACCTCCACAACTTGACTTCCTTGTAATTTTACTTACAATTCCGTTGGCTGATGCATAAACTGAAGTTCCTTCTGAATTACCACCAATATCAATGGCATTATGCCAAGAACTTTTAGCACCTGTAATAGGATGAATTCGGTAGCCAAAATAACTAGTAATCGTTCCCTTTACAAGTGGTTTACTAAAACCAGTATCACCATGCATATTAATACAAGATATTATATTTTGACTTTCACCGCAGCCAAGATTAACTAAATAATTAATATATTCTTGGGTTGAAACCACTTCATTTTTTATTGCGGCAGCATCTTCAACATAATCATCATATTGATCACCTAAAGACATAACACTTTGTTCCAGCTTCGCAATTTCATTTTTAAGAACTGCTTCACGCGCAGTTAAATCTTTTTGCAATTGAATATTCTGATCAATTTTTTCTTCCCAAGTATTAATTTTTTGGGTATTATCAGCCGCTACTTGCTCAATAATAGCATATCGATAAACTAAATCAGCATAATCTTTAGCATCAAGAAGATATTCTAAATATATATTATTACCCATTGATTCTTGAAGAGCATTCATTAGACCTTTAATACTTTCTTCAGTTTTGGCAATCTCAATATTTAATTTTTCTATTTCTACTTTTGCTTCATCAATTTCTTTTTCATTTTTTCTAATTTCATCCTGGGAATAATAAATATTATTTTTGGCATTATTTATTTCTGATTTAGTTTGAGCGGTTTTATAATCAGCTTTTCTTTTTTTCTCTTTTAAAGCCGCTAACTCTAATCTAAGACCAGCT
>CAZZNR010000152.1:0-1821 GCA_964655835.1 uncultured Muribaculaceae bacterium
TATTTGAATTTAATCTTAATAAAAATACTAATTTATTTGAAATTTATAATAATTTAATAAATAAAATTTATGTTTTTAAGAAAAATAAAATATTTCTTATTTCAGAACCAAAGTACCGCTTAATAATGTGTGAATCTATTGAAGATAAAATCGTTAATCATTTTATAGCAACTAATTACCTTCTTAAGTATTTAGAAAAATCTTTTGTTTATAGTAATGTTGCAACTAGAAAAGGTAAAGGGTCTAGTTTAGCTATTAATTTGTTTGAAAATTATATCAATAAAGATTGTTATATACTAAAAATGGATATAACTAAGTATTTTTATAATATTGATCATAATATAGCAATAAATTTATTATCTAAAAAAATTAAAGATAAAAATGTTTTAAATATTGTTAAAGATATTATTGATAATACTAATCAAGATTATATTAATGAAAATATTATTATAATAAAAGGTAAAGAGATTAGAAAGATTAATAATTTAAATATATCTGATAAAGAAAAAGATAAGAAAATATTAGAAATAAATAAAATCCCTTTATATGATAAAGGATGCGGGGTTCCTATTGGTAATATGACTAGTCAAATACTGGCAGTATTATATTTAAATGAAGTTGATCATTATATTAAAGAAAAACTTAAAATAAATAAGTATATTAGATATATGGATGATTTAGTTATTATTGATAATGATTATAATAATTTATTAGATTATAAAGAATTAATAGAGAAAAAAATAAATCAATATAAACTTATAGTTAATGATAAGTGTAAAATATATAGTATTAAATCAGGAGTTGAGTTTCTAGGCTACAAATATAAATATACTAATGATAATTTAATTATTAAATATAATAACCAAACAATTACTAGAATTAATAAAAGATTAAAATATTTTAAGAAAGAAGATATTAATAAATATTTAAAAAGTATTGCTAGTTACAAAGGATTTTTTGATAAAAGTAATACTAAGTTAAAGGAGAAGTATAAAGTGAGTGTACTTTTAGAGAAATATAATTTTTATAAAAAAGAATATCCCAAACATGTTATTTTAATAAAACAAGGAAAATTTTATAAAAGTAAAGATTATGAAATAATTTGGAATAAATTTAATTATAAAATAATTAATGAAACTGTAGGTTTTTCTGGTATTGATAAAGTAAAAAAAGGATTTGATGATGAAAATATAAGTTATGTAATAGATGATGGTGAAGTAGAAGTAGTATCATTTGATAATAATAAATATGATGAATATTATATATTGAGTTCTCAAAATTTAGATTTAGAACAAAAGTATAATGATTTAAATAAAAAAATTAAAAAAATAATTACTAAAGATATTAATATGTATTATGATTTAGCCAAAATGCTTGACTCTATGTAAGTATTTTTTATTTTTCATAAAAATTAATATTTGTTAACTAATTATTATAAAACCGAATATAGATATATGCGGATTTGTTTTTATTATGGAATAAAAGAATTAATTTTATGATATTATATAAAGGAAGGAATGGTGGTTTTGATGGGAGCAAGAGAAAATTTAGAATATTTATTAAAAACAGTAGAAGAAGAGTACTATTATGTTGATGAAATTATTAATGTTATTATGGAAACTGATGTTGGTTTAGATTATGAAGATTTACCTAAATTAATAGAACATAGAGATAAACTATATGATAAGATTATCTATTGTAGGGAATTGTTAGGTATAGTTGAACCTATAAATGATAATAAAGCAAAACAATTATAAATTTTTAATAAAAAAGTTGAATCTCAAAGTAAATGCAATATTAGATGAATCATAGGTTGTATCT
>CAZZNR010000153.1:0-1820 GCA_964655835.1 uncultured Muribaculaceae bacterium
TCTTCTGAAATATACACTAATATTTTTTCTAATACTGGTTCAGATAATGGAACATTTACTTTAAAACTTTCGTTTTCTGAATAGTCTTTTAACTTACCAGTTAAGAAATATATCCCCGCTCTAGTTTTTTCGGTTATTTCAATCTTTTCAACTGTTCCTTTAGATAACTCGTTAATAAATTCATTATAAGTAAATTCATTTACTTTATATTTAGATAAATTGAACAATAATAAAACCGTTATCATAACCATAAATAATAAAATATATGGGATTGTTTGTCTTTGATAATTTTTGTTTTTCATTTAGTTCTCTCCTTTTTTACATACTTTAATATTATATCATAAGTTTCATTTTTTTGTTTATCAAAAATACTTTTTTTAATACCAGGAAGCCATAATATTTCCCCATTACTATCTTCTAGAATAGGCTGAATTTCTCTTTCAAAAGTAGATAATTTATTTTCGCCTAAAATTGAACTTATTTTTTTCGTTCCATTTAAGTTTTTAACCTTAATCTTATCTCCAATTTTTCTTGTTCTAATATATAATGGTAATTTTATTTCTTTACTATTTAATCTAATTACAAAATTACTTTTTTCTTCAATATTTTCATTTTCATAAATAATATTGCCATTAGGTAATTCTAAATTATCGGTAATTAGGTAATTATATGGTTGATTTTCTAATTCATTAATATCAAAACTTAATTTTGTATAATTTTTTTGGACCTTTAAATTATTTGGTAAATTAATATAAGCATTTTTTTTGTTACTACTGATTAAATCCAAAATTAATTTAAGATGATTATTATTAATATTAACAATATCTTCTTGATATAATTCAATTAGGATTTTTTGTAATAATCTTTTTTTAAATAGATAATCTAACTCTTTAAACAACGATAAGTTTAAAGTTTGCTTTATATATAATTTATTATATAAATTTATGGTTTTTTGATTAAAATAATCTTCATAACAGTTAATTTCTTGATTAAATTCTAAAAATTTTAAATGAATTTGGGGATTTTCTTTTTTTAACTCCGGAAGAACATTATGGCGAAGCCGATTACGTAAATAATTATCTTCATCATTAGTATAATCTAAAGCATAAGGTACTTGATTGTTTTTAGCATAATTAATAATATCTTCTTTAGTATAATAAATTAGGGGCCTAACTAAAATATAATTTGCTTTTTCAGATATAATATTAAATCCCCCATAACCCTTTAAGGTTGATCCTCTAATTATACGCATTAAAACAGTTTCAATTAAATCGTCCCCATGATGAGCAGTAAATATATATTTAGCTTGGTATTTTTTAATTAAGGTTTCAAAAAAAGCATATCGACTAGTTCTAGCCTGCATTTCGAGATTTCCTTTGGGGTATTTATTAATTTTTTTTGATTCAAAAATAATATTATTTATCTTACAATATTTTTTTAATAATTTTTCTTCTTGATCAGATTCTTTTCTTAATTTATGATTAACATGAGCCACAATTATGTTTAAATTATTTTTTATTAATAAATCTAATAATACCATTGAATCAGGTCCATAAGAACATGCCAAAATAACATAATCTCTATTATTAATATTTAAATTTTTAATTAAGTTATTTACTTTTTCCATTAGTTTCACTAACCTTTTTAATAGTATATAATCAATGCAATTTTATTTCAACAATAATACTTGATAATAAGTTTATTTAAACCTTATTTTATTTATTTTTATATTATATATTTTTTCTTTAGATAAAAAACCTCGTAAATAATATTTACGAGTATTTTTCTTTATTGTAATCTCAACCGCACCACTTTATATT
>CAZZNR010000154.1:0-1807 GCA_964655835.1 uncultured Muribaculaceae bacterium
TAAAGCCTGATCAATAATTTTATTTAAATAAGCATAATCTTGATAATGAAATTTATCTTCAATATAATACTCATTCATATTCTTACTCCATATAAAGCTAATATGACATAAATAAGCATAAAGATAATAACAATACTAATAACATTAATTAAGATATTATTTTTAATTCTTACCGAATATTTAACAACTAATTTACTTGAAATCTTATATAATAAATATCCTAGATAACCACCTATAATATTTAAAAGCATATCATCAATATCAAAACTACGACCAATTTGACTTTGGATAAATTCAATCGAAAAACTAGTTATAAAAATAATTATCAAATTAAGATAAGACTTATTTACTTTAACAAAATAAGAAGTAAAATACCCAAAAGGTAAAAATAATAATATATTACCTAAAACATTACGATAGAATAAAGGACTAGTTAAATCATACCTAAATATTTCTTTAAAAGGAATGAAATTATTACTATAAGATTTTAAATCAGTACTAGTAACAAGTTCAAACAAAAGTAAAGTATAGATAATAAAACCCAAACTTATTAATTCTTTATATAATACAAAGGGTTTATGATAAGTTTTTAAATAAATAATTCTAAGCGTAATTAAAACAATACAAAATAATAAAAGCATTGGCCATAATTCATAAATTACATCAACGGCTATTTTGGGTATCATTTATCTCACTTCCAATTTGGTAATATAAAGGCTTACTAATTAATTCATTAGTAATTACAAATATACTTATATTTATTGTACTATTATTTTGCTCTTTTTTCAAAACTTTTTGACTAATAACTTTTCCTTTACTTTTCAATTTTTTGATAAATTCTTCATTTACTTTAGCAAGGGCCCTTTTGGTTGCTTCTTTTTGATTATATTTCTTCGTTTTAAGTAAATATTCTTCTTCATTATAAAAACTAAAATTAAAACCTAATACTTTTAACTTTCGCATTTTAGTTTGTTCAAAATATTGATATTTATTTTTAAATAATATTTTATTATTAACCATAATATTTATTCTTTTTTCCCCAGTATAGGTTTTTTCATCATGATAAAGAGGAAAACTAATATCACTAGTATACCAAACATCCCCATATACTTCGCCTGATGCTAATATATTACCTTTTACTTCTTCGTATAGTTTTATTTCTCCTGATATTAATATATCTCCTTTTTTAACATAATCACCACTTCGAACTAATAGATTACCTTTCGAACATATTACTTTAGTTATTAGGGCATTTTTATTACTCACTAAATGACGATGCCCTTCTTCTTTTGAAGTATCAGTTATAATTCTTTCTTCAATTAAAATTTCATAAATCATTCCTTTTCTAGTAATACTTAACCATTCTAATTTAGTCGGATTATTATCTAATATTTGCTTTTTTATTTCTTCTAAATCATCAAATTCCCGCTTTAAAGTAAATTCTTTAATCCCATATGATTTTAACTCTTTTCTAACTAATTTCCTAATTTGCGAGTTTTCATGAATTATATCAATTTTTACTATATAACTAGTTAAGATATCCATTAAAGCAAAGCATAATAAAACAATAATATAGGTATAAATATGATGTTTAAAATGTTTTTTTATCCCTTCTGGTCCTTCATATTTAATTATTCTTATTTTACTAAGATAACCTAATCTTTTGACATTTTTATAATCTTTTAAATCGATTTTTATTAAAACTATATCTTTACTTAAGTAATTAATATAATAAATACTTATATTATTATGAATTAACTTGTCAATAAGTCTATTAACATACCCTTTTACTTCAATAATTATATAA
>CAZZNR010000155.1:0-1780 GCA_964655835.1 uncultured Muribaculaceae bacterium
TATTAATATTTAAATTTTTTATTAAATTCATAGTGTCTTTAATTAGATTCACCAACTTACTAAATAGTATATAATTTTTATCTTTTTATTTCAACAGAAAATCATTTAATATAATTATTTATATTTCAATATTTTTTCTTGGGAATTTTCTATATTAATTTTTTCCCAATCAATATTTTGTAATTTTCTTCTAAAATTAGCAAATAAGATAAAAAAAGGCCAATATCTTCCTCCACTTTCAGTAATTCTGATATTATAGGTTGGGTGGAATAACATACTATTTTCATTATTACTTATTTTATTTTTCGAAAAAATTATATTAATAGTATCATCAAGTTTCTTTATTGTTAAAACACTAGAAAATTCATATTCATCGTAATCTTCGCTATGCCACGTAATTACACCGTTTTTAATTAAACCCGAAGATTTAGCTAATTCTTTAAAGATAGATTTTTGTTCTTCATTTTCTTCTATATTATTTTTTATTTCATCAGAAGATTTGCCTATTAAATCACTATCTTTTAAAGGAAAAATATTACCATCAATAATATCTTGATATAATTGGTCAAATAATATATGTATTTCACCATCTTCTTCTTTTATTTTAAAAATAACATCTTCATTATTTGTATAATAATTTAGTTCTGGGTGCCAACATAAATCAGGTAAATTATTTCTGGCTATAATAAAAGAATTTAAGCCATCACTAATAATTATATCTGGATTATTTTCATCATTATTTTTTTCGATTTTTATCATATATCTCCTATTATAAAAAATCTCGTAAATATTTTATTTACGAGTTTTAATATCCTATCTTTTACTAAATTGAGGTGCTTTACGAGCTTTTTTAAGACCATACTTTTTACGTTCTTTAACACGTGGATCACGAGTAATCATACCTTCAATTTTTAATATTTTACGATAGGCATCTTCTCTAGTTTGATCAGCATCTTTATCATATTCCAGTAAACATTTAGTAATGCCTAACCTAATAGCCCCAGCTTGGCCTTTAAAACCGCCACCTTTTACTTTAATATTAAAATCAAAGTTTTTTTCGGTATTAGTAAGTACTAAAGGTTGTTTAATATCCATTACTAAAGTAGCAAATGGCATGTATTCATTTACATCTTTGCCATTTACGATAATATTCCCTTTTCCAGGAAGCATTTTTACTTGAGCTATTGATTCTTTTCTTTTGCCGGTTGCAGCAATTTCATTTTTTTTCATCTTTATTCTCCTAATCAATCGTTAATGCTATTGGATTTTGAGCTTGATGTTTATGATCAGCTTCAGCATAAACAAATAATTTTTTAAACATTTGTCTACCTAAAGGCCCTTTAGGAAGCATTCCTTTAATAGCTCTTTCGACCATTTCAACTGGATATTTTTCGATCATCGTTTTAGCATTACGTTCTCTTAATCCACCTGGATAACCAGAGTGATTATAATACATTTTATTATTAATTTTATTGCCAGTTAATTTAACTTTATCAGCATTAATAATTATAATAAAATCTCCTCCATCATTATGTGGAGTAAATGTTGGTTTATGTTTCCCTCTTAGGATATGGGCTGCTTTCGAAGCCATTCTGCCTAAAGGAAGACCACTGGCATCAATTACATACCACTTATGATCAACATCTTCTTTTCTTTGCATAAATGTTTTCATTTTTATTTCCTTCCTATACAATTATCTTCTATAATTTCCCAGGTTATAAAGGAAAAAAAGTATAAAATGTACCGCTTTAAATTATATGAAATTAATTATTAAAAGTCA
>CAZZNR010000156.1:0-1775 GCA_964655835.1 uncultured Muribaculaceae bacterium
CGGAAATTTCATTATAATTAATCTTATTTTTTAATTTATTAATAGCTTCATTATATGATTTATTTTCTTGTTTATAAATACTAATATCTTTATCATTTAAATCTTTTAAATCATTATAATTACTCTCTTTTAGAACATAAATATTATAGACTTCTACGCGATAACCCGTATCAAATATTTTATTTAAAAAATCAATCGTTCCGATTGCATAAAGGATTCCTAAAGATTCAATAGCTATTAGAATAATACTAAACAAAGCCATTACTAACTTAGTAAATAAAGTTGTTCTTTTATTTAATTTATAACATATGGTAAATATTATAATCCCAAATATTATAATAAAAGGAACTAAATAATTTAAAGGTAATACTTCAAAATATAATATAATACTAAAAGAAAAAACACTAATTACGATTAATAAAAATGATAATATTTTATAAAACATAAGACTGTTTTTGTTGCTTTTTTTGCTTTTCATATCTACTGCTCTTTTCTAAAAATATTATATCATAGCCGTTATTATTATATCTTGATAATGTAAAGTAAAAAAAATATTTTGACAAAAAAACTTCATAATTATTTTTTATGAAGTTTTCTAATTAATAAAGTAATAATTGGAGCAAGTAAGATGAAATAAACATAGATAATATTAAATTTTAATATGTAATTAAACAAAATTATCATAATACCTAATAATAAAAATAAAATATTTATACTTCGTGATTGATATTTATATAATGAAGGCGAAATAATCACATAAACAATACTAAAAACAATAATCACATACTTTATGATTTGGGAATATTTATCATAGTTTTTTTCTTGTTTTAGTTTAGCGTTTTCGACTTCTTTTATCTTATCAAGGGCATCAGTTTTAGATTTATTTAAATATATATCGATACCAACATGTTCTTTTGGTAAAGTTATTCTTACATTAACACTAGCATTTAAATTTGGAAAAGAAGATATAATCCCGACTTTTTCTTTATTATCATTTATTAAATAATTTAGTTCACCATTAGCGGGGCCATGTAACCAAACATTAAATAGATCACTTTCCGTAGGATAAGGAAGAATAACTCTAATTAAAGTATTTTCAGCCTTATAATTTAAATTCTTAAAAGTAAAATTTAGTTCATGGACATCATTATGAGAAACGATTACATTAGTAATGGTATATTCAATATAAAAAGCCGTCTTCTCATTTTTGGAAGTATCATAATTAATATTAATATTAGCTCCTAAATCATTATTAACTCTAGTATAAAAATTTTCAGTTTTTTTAGCAGGATCTAATTCTTTAAAAAAGTCTTTAACTTCATGATTAAAATCAATCTCATTACCAGTTTTGAAAGCTGATACTTTAATATAATCTAAACTATATCCATTATAGATTGGGGATGATTTAAAATTAATATCTTTTTGATTCCAAATTTCATCAACCATTTTATAATTAATATTTCGGGAAAATATTTTCGTATTCCCTTCTACGATTATAGTTTCTTTAACCTTTAATGCCCCAGCTATTTCAATTTCAGCATCAATTAAATGCGTTAAGACTTTAACTTCAGCATTTACAATAGTTGGGAATAATAATAGCAATAAAAACAACAATATCTTTTTCATAAAGCCTCCGTAATAATCATAGCATTTTATTATTTTGATGTAAAGATGAAGCAATTAAATAGATTCCCGGAATAAATAGTAATGTTTCAATATGAGTTATTATTTGATATAAATAAAATCCCCCACTATAACCGATTGTAAATAGATTT
>CAZZNR010000157.1:0-594 GCA_964655835.1 uncultured Muribaculaceae bacterium
TATGATATTCAGACTCTGGCCAGTACCGTCTCCACCACAGGGGTGAAAAGTCAGCTGTTGGCGCAGGTCTGGGACATTAACGAACAACAAAAAGAACTCTTGTTTAGAAAGCTTTGGAATTATTATCAGGGCGATTTAAACGGCAAAACTGTGGCCATTTGGGGCGCGGCTTTTAAAGAAAATACTGCACGGGTGCAACATTCTCCCATTCATGTGATGTTGCCTGCGTTGTGGGCGCAGGGTGTGACGGTCAAATTGCATGACCCACAAGCCTTGCCTGAAATTGTGGCCCAGTATGGTCAGCGTGATGATCTGATTTTATGTACAGACCAATATCAAGCCGTCGAAGGTGCATCGGCATTATGTGTGCTGACCGCGTGGAAACAATATTGGAGTTTGGATTATCCGACTTTGTTGCAGCAGATGCAGCATCCGCTGATTTTGGATGGTCGCAATATTTATGATCCTGAATTTGTGAAGGCACAAGGTTTTGCTTATATGGGAGTCGGTCGCTAATGATTCGTAGCACAATGCCACAGACGCAAAACTCGATTTCTCCAAATGACAATGACTTGTCAGATCGGAAGAGCACAC
>CAZZNR010000157.1:604-1767 GCA_964655835.1 uncultured Muribaculaceae bacterium
TGAATTTGTGAAGGCACAAGGTTTTGCTTATATGGGAGTCGGTCGCTAATGATTGGTACCACAACATCACAGGCAAATAATCAGCCACAGCAAACCGCCTTGCAGCAATTACAACAATTGCAGCAACAGTTTCAGCAGCTGCATTTAAATCAGCTGTTTGCTCAAGATCCACAGCGTTTTCAGCGTTTCTCGGTGGCTTTGGACAGTGTGCTGTTTGACTATAGCAAGCATCGGATTGATGCCAAGGTGTTGCAGACCCTTATTCAGTTTGCACAGCAGAGTCAGCTTGCTGAGTGGATTGGACGTTTATTTTCAACGGCAACTGGCTCAGAGAAAATCAACTATACCGAACAGCGCGATGCGATGCATTGGGCCTTGCGTTTGCCTGCGACTAGCTCAGCAGCAAGTGCTTCCGAACAGACCGATACTTACGCTGCATTGACTGAGCAAGTCCATACCCAGCTTGAGCGTATGTATGCCTTGGTGGAAAAAATCCATGCAGGCCAATACCGTGGTGCCACGGGTGAAGTGATTCAGGATGTGGTCAATATTGGTGTGGGTGGCTCAGATTTAGGCCCATTGATGGTGACCCAAGCCTTATCTGATTTTAAAGTGGCAACTGAAAAACCACTGAATGTACATTTTGTGTCTACCATGGATGGCAGCCAGCTATCTGAATTGCTGCATCGTCTGCGTCCTGAAACCACTTTATTTATTATTTCGTCCAAGTCTTTTGGCACTATTGATACCTTATCCAATGCACAAACGGTGAAACAATGGCTAGAAAAGGCCTTGGGCACACACACGCAAATTCTGAAACATCACTTTATTGGAGTATCCACCAAAGCCGATAAAATGACCGATTGGGGCATTTGCCCTGAAAATCAGCTCTTGCTTTGGGATTGGGTGGGTGGTCGCTATTCGCTATGGTCGTGTATTGGCTTACCGATTGCCCTGACCATTGGCGTTGCGGGTTTTCAGCGGTTTTTAGCAGGTGCACATGCGGTTGATCAGCATTTTCAAACGGCTGCATTTGATCAAAACATACCTGTGTTGATGGGTTTGTTGGGCGTGTGGAACAACAACTTTCTCAACATTCAAACTCATGCAGTATTGCCTTATGATGGACGTTTAAAATACTTCGCTTCGTATTTACAGCAATT
>CAZZNR010000158.1:0-1756 GCA_964655835.1 uncultured Muribaculaceae bacterium
CTACACGACGCTCTTCCGATCTGGTGGCGTGGGAAACCTTATATGTGGCATTTGCCTATCCTTTATATTTCTTTTTACGTCGGGTCTTTCAAACCGATCACTTGGGCGGGTTTTGGTGGGATTTACTGCTAGTTATTCCTGTCGCGGTATATTTAGGCTTTTATTATAGTGACAGTGTAAATGTCATCGCAGCTTTTCCATATTTAATTTGGTCGGTACTTGGATTGGGCTTTTTAAGTGCATTGGGACTTGGCAGTTATATTTTGGCCAGCCGCCATTTGCCTTTTGTGATTTTTGGTTTACTGAGTTATTTAGAACCTGTGCTGTTGGCTTTTGTGTCTATGTTGTTAGGTGAACGAGTTGAAGCAGGGGAATGGCTGACTTATATCCCAATTTGGTTGGCAGTTGCATTATTGGTGGTTGAAGGGTGCTTGCATTTAAGAAAGCAAAAAATGAATCAGCAAGATTTACAGCGGAAAATTCAACAGTCATCTGAATAATAAAAGCCGTCGTTATGGTGAGATATTCAAATTTCCAAGAGGATAATGAGGTTTGGCATCATCCTCCTTTTCGTCTAAAAAATTGAACTTTTGTTGAAAAAACTAAAATCACAAAAATAATTACAACTATTTTATGAATTTATAGTGAATATATAGGAAAATATTCGGGTCAGTACCAGCTTTTGATTCAATCTTGACGACAATTCCATTACAATTATCGGGTTTTGAAATTCATGCCTAGATATACAATTAATTAGAGGACGTATCTGTGAGCAAAGAGACTATCATCGCCCTACACGCAGAACACCAAGGTCGCTGGAAAAACCGTGAAGAAATCGCGGAACAAATGATCGCTTTGATCGGTCAGCTTTACCGTGAAAAAAATATTGTGGTTTCAGTGTTTGGACGTTCTTTAGTTAACCGTTCAGTTATCCAAATTTTAAAAGCGCACCGTTTCACTCGTATGATGGACGTTGAGCTTTCAGTTGTACACACGTTCCCAATTCTTGAAGCGTTGGCTAAAATTGAAAATATCGGTACTGCTGAAATTGATCTAGGCAAATTAGCCGTTGCATTTAAAGAGCAAGGTGGCGATGTTGACGCATTTGTTGCAGCAGCTGTTAAATCTGTAGAAGGTCGTGCGACTTCAGTAGAAGGTCGTGACGTTGTCCTTTACGGTTTTGGTCGTATCGGTCGTATTCTTGCACGTTTAATGATTGGTCAGTCTGGTCTTGGTCGTGGTTTGAACCTAAAAGCGATTGTGGTTCGTAAGTCATCTGATGGTGATTTGGAAAAACGTGCGTCTTTATTACGCCGTGACTCAATCCATGGTCCATTCTCTGGTACGATTTCTGTTGATGAAGAAAACGAAGCAATCATTGCAAACGGTCAATTCATTAAAGTGATTTATGCGTCGAACCCAACTGAAGTTGATTATACCGATTATGGTATTAGCAATGCGTTAGTGATCGACAACACGGGTAAATGGCGTGATGCTGAAGGTCTTGCTCAACACCTTAAGTGCCCAGGCGCTGCACGTGTGATCTTGACTGCACCAGGTAAAGGCGACATGAAGAACGTGGTGTTTGGTGTGAACCAAGCAGACATTCTTGATGAAGATACGATTATCTCTGCTGCAAGCTGTACAACGAATGCGATTACACCAACACTTAAAGTATTGCATGACAAATACACAGTGTTGAATGGTCATGTTGAAACAGTTCACTCGTTCACAAACGACCAGAACTTGATCGATA
>CAZZNR010000159.1:0-1749 GCA_964655835.1 uncultured Muribaculaceae bacterium
CAGGACGTACACTCTTTCCCTACACGACGCTCTTCCGATCTGAAGTTGATCCTTTAGTGGGTTTATTGCCATTTCAGGCACGTGAAGTGGCTTTTGCATTAAAACTCAAAGACAGTCAAATCACGCAGTTTGTGAAGATTATGACAGCGGCTTATCAGGCATTTATCGACAATGATTTTGCCTTATTTGAAATTAACCCATTGTCTGTACGTGAAAATGGCGACATTTTATGTGTCGATGCCAAAGTCGGTATTGATTCCAATGCGCTGTATCGTTTGCCTGAAGTCTTGGCACTGCGCGATAAAACACAAGAAAATGAACGTGAATTGCGTGCATCAGAATTTGACCTGAACTATGTTGCTTTAGAAGGCAATATCGGTTGTATGGTGAATGGTGCAGGTTTAGCAATGGCAACTATGGATATTATTAAACTCTATGGTGGTCAGCCTGCGAACTTCTTGGATGTAGGTGGTGGTGCAACCAAAGAACGCGTAATTGAAGCCTTTAAAATTATTTTGGCAGATCACTCGGTTAAAGGCGTACTGATTAATATTTTTGGTGGAATTGTACGTTGTGACATGATTGCGGAAGCAATTATTGCAGCGGTTCAGGAAGTAAATGTGACAGTACCTGTAGTGGTTCGCCTAGAAGGGAACAACTCGGAACTTGGTGCAAAATTACTCGATGAATCAGGATTAAAACTTATTTCTGCAAACGGCTTATCTGATGCCGCAGAAAAAATTGTTGCTGCAGTGAAAGCTTAAGGAGAATCAGGATGAGCGTATTAATTAATAAAGACACCAAAGTATTGGTACAAGGTTTCACTGGTAAAAATGGTACTTTTCACTCAGCACAAGCACTTGATTATGGAACTAAAGTGGTGGGTGGGGTAACGCCAGGAAAAGGTGGTCAAACCCATTTGGAATTACCTGTATTTAACACCATGAAAGAAGCTGTACGTGAAACAGGTGCTACAGCAACCTCAATCTATGTACCTGCACCGTTTGTTTTAGACTCGATTATTGAATCGATTGATTCAGGGATAGAGTTGATCGTTGTGATTACTGAAGGTGTACCGACACTGGATATGCTGAAAGCAAAACGCTATCTAGAAACTTATGGGAATAATGCGCGTCTGATTGGTCCAAACTGTCCGGGTATTATCACGCCAGGTGAATGTAAGATCGGTATTATGCCAGGCCATATTCACCAACCGGGTAAAATCGGCATTATCTCACGTTCAGGTACATTGACTTATGAAGCGGTGGCGCAGACGACAAAACTGGGTTTAGGTCAATCAACGTGTATTGGTATTGGTGGTGACCCAATTCCGGGCATGAACCAAATTGATTGTTTGAAGTTATTCGAAGAAGATCCACAAACTGAAGCTATCATTATGATTGGTGAAATTGGAGGGACAGCCGAAGAAGAAGCAGCTGAATATATTCAATCGCATGTGACCAAGCCTGTTGTCGGTTATATTGCAGGCGTAACAGCACCGAAAGGTAAGCGTATGGGACATGCTGGTGCAATTATTTCTGGTGGTAAGGGCACTGCTGAAGAAAAGTTTGCTGCTTTTGAAAAAGCAGGGGTGGCGTATACCCGTAGTCCTGCAGAACTGGGTTCAACAATGTTTGATGTGTTGAAGTCGAAAGGTATGGCATAAAAATTATAAGTTATTGTTAAAAAATCCCCTCAATTTAGAGGGGCTTTTTTTTACTTCATAATCATCAATTAGAAAGTAGAAAT
>CAZZNR010000160.1:0-1708 GCA_964655835.1 uncultured Muribaculaceae bacterium
TGCTGAAACTGGAAAAGTAAAATCATCTGATGGAATTAATATTAGAGAGCATCCAAATACTAATTCTACTGTTTTAAAAGCTATTGGAAATAATGTTGTATTTAATATAATTAAAACAAATGCTGGAACGGGTAATGGTTGTTCAGATAATTGGTATTATATTTATTATCAAAATAATTACGGATATGTGTGTTCATCTTATGTAACTTTAGTATCCAGTACTGAAACATCTACATCATATGGAAGACCTTGGACGACTCCCAAAAAAGCGATAATGGGAGGAGCGGAATTTATTGCAAAAGGTTATATTTCAAAAGGCCAGTTTACTTCTTATTTAAAAAAATTTAATGTTAATCCAGATTCTTTTAATGCTGTTCACAATCATCAATATATGGCTAATTTAAGAGCTCCAACTGCTGAAGCAAAAAGAAATTATAATTCTTTAGCTGAAGCAGGATTATTAAATCAAGTGTATAATTTTGTTATTCCGGAATTTATAAATATGCCATTAGATACATATAATTCAAATATGTGGAATACTGATAGACAAACGGCTGGTAATCAAGATGAAAGTTTTGAAAATTCCATTTCTACTTTTAGTGAAGATTATAAACCATATTTAAGATATTTACATACTAAATATCCTTTGTGGACTTTTACTCCTTTAAAAACTGGACTTGATTTTAATGAAAGTGTTATAAGCCAAAAACCTATTTGCAGTATAGAAATAAGTTCAGGATTTTGTGAAAAAAATCCATATTATCAAACGGAAACTGGTTGGTGTATTGCAACTGATGCAGCAGTAAAGTTTTTTCTTGATCCAAGGAACTTTTTAAGCGAAAAATATATTTTTATGTTTGAAAACCTATCTTATTCGGAAGTTTATACGGAAGCGGTAGTTCAAAATGTAATAAATGGAACTTTTATGCAAGATCTTTCAATACTAGATAACCAAAGATATGATAGTATTTTTGTCGAAGCGGGCCGTACTTTTAATGTTTCACCACTTTATTTAGTTTCACTTGCTATTCAAGAAGTGGGATCTTCTACTACTCCTACTTTTACAACAAGTGGAGAGCAGTTTGAGTATGAAGGGTATACTTATTCGGGATTATACAATTTTTTCAATATCGGAGCTTATAGCAGTGAACCAAACCCAGCAAAAGCTGGTTTAGTGTATGCCAATGGTGGAGCAGGGTTTAATAATGGTTATATATCCGATCCAAGTAGTGCTAACTTTTTAGAAATATTAAAAGTAAATAGAATAAATGATTATATAAAAGGATATGCCCTAGGCACTAATATTCAAGCTATAAAAAATTTAATAGGAAATGCTGCTACAATAGTTGTTAAAAATAGTCAAGATAATATAAAAAGTAATAATGAACTTATTGCAACAGGTAACAAAATAATAATATCAAACGGAACAACGTCAGCTACATATACTTATGTAGTAAGAGGAGATCTTAATGGTGATGGTGAAATAAATTCAGCTGACTTATTAAGAATCAGGCAACATTTATTAGGTATTAATAAACTGACAGGACCTTATTTAACAAGCGCATTACTTGCCAGTGGAACGGAAGTTAATTCAGCAGACCTTTTAAAAATAAGACAACATTTATTAGGAATTATTAATATAGAACAGTAGGGATAAAATGAAAAAAATAAAATATTTAATACTAGGAATTTTCACCTTTATTATTTC
>CAZZNR010000161.1:0-1704 GCA_964655835.1 uncultured Muribaculaceae bacterium
GCTCATAACCCGAAGGTCGTTGGTTCAAATCCAGCTCCCGCTACCAAGTTTCTAATGGTGTGGTACGTTGGTTTTAGTTGATTTAACTCAGCACAATAAACTAGCAAAGATGGTTAGATTTAGTCTGATCCCCGCAACCAAGTTTCTAAAGAGGCTCACAACTAGGTGGGCCTTTTTGCACAGTGGATATTGGTTTTACTGTGCAAGAATAGGGGCGATTACGCCCTTTTTTATTGGCTATCGTGTAGTGTCGATACAAGCCGTGCGCGGCCTAAAGTCAAAGTGTCATGTTTCACTACTACTATAGTTTGTATGAATGTGTAGTGGTCAAATAAGACCATTGAACCGCAGCAGAATGACGAGAGTAAATGAAGCTATCAAATAAAACTCAAGCACTTCAGGACTTAATTGCGCCAGCAGTGCAAGCATGTGATGTGGATCTTTGGGGAATCGAGTTTATTCCACAAGGTAAGCGTTCTTTGTTACGTATTTATATCGACAAAGCTGTCGATGAAAATGCAGAACCTGTCTTAAATGAAGATGGCGAATTAGAGCAAGGTCGCGGTATTGGTGTACAAGATTGTGTACGTGTAACCCAGCAAGTTGGTGCAATGCTTGATGTGCATGATCCAATTTCAGGTGAATATGCGCTTGAAGTGTCATCACCGGGTTGGGATCGTCCATTTTTCCAATTAGAGCAATTGCCTGCATATATTGGGCAAACCATTGCGTTACGTTTAATCAGTGCTGTAGAAAACCGTCGTAAATTTCAAGCGAAATTGGTTGCTGTAGATCTGGAAAATGAAACCATTCAGGTCGAAGTGGAAAAACAGCAGGTATTGGAGATTGACAGTCACAATATTGATAAAGCAAACCTGATTTACCAAGATTAATCAAATTAATAAGAATCTGAACGAATAGGTGACTTATGGCACGTGAAATTCTTACCGTAGTTGAAACGGTTAGTAACGAAAAAGGTGTAAGTCGTGATGCAATTTTTGAAGCACTTGAACAAGCTTTAGTTGCAGCGACGAAGAAGAAATTCTACGAGGGAACACACTCGGAAGAAGCTCGTCTGCGTGTAGAAATCGACCGTCGTACAGGTGACTATCGTACTTTCCGTCAATGGGAAGTGGTTGCCGACGAAGATCATGAAATGCCAGCATGCCAAGATGCGATCTCTGATGTAGATCCTGCAAAATGGGCAATTGGTGACATTCGTGAGCTTGAGGTTGAATCAATCGATTTCGGTCGTATTGCTGCACAAATTGCGAAGCAAGTCATTGTTCAAAAAATCCGTGAAGCAGAACGTGCGTTAATCGCTGATGCTTACGAATCTAAAGTTGGTGAACTGATCTACGGTGAAGTGAAAAAACAAACCAAAGACGGTTTCATTATCGACTTAGGTGACAATGCGGAAGCTTATCTTGCACGTGAAGAAATGATTGCAAAAGAAATTTTGCGTCCGAAACAACGTGTCAATGCCATTCTTTATAACGTAAACCGTGAAGGTCGCGGCGCTCAGTTATTACTTTCTCGTGCTAAACCAGAAATGCTAATGGCATTGATGAAGAAAGAAATTCCTGAAATTGCTGAAGAAATCATTGAGATTAAGGCTGCTGCACGCCAACCTGGCGTTCGTGCTAAAATCGCTGTGAAAACAAACGATCACCGTATTGATCCTGTAGGTGCATGTATTGGTAT
>CAZZNR010000162.1:0-1679 GCA_964655835.1 uncultured Muribaculaceae bacterium
CAAAACCAAATAATTTTATTAATGATTCTTTTGTTAAATGAACATGTCTTTTACTAACTCCTATCGGTATTTTCATATTAACCTCCACCTTAAATTATATCAGCCATTTTATTAATTTAAAACCTATTAATAATATTTTACAATCAACTAGTCATTTTTTAAAATATCGATAACATTATTTTTACTAGCTATTTTAGCTGGTATTAATCCAGCTAAATAGCTTAATAATAAACTTAATATTATTATCAATATAATAATTTCATTACTTATACTAACAATATTATTAATTTCAATTTTTTCATATATAAATTTATTGATTAACTTTCCTAAAGTATAAGTTATATCTATAGTTAGTATGCTAGATATTAATCCGATTATTAAATTTTCGGTTAAAAATAATATTTTTATATCCCTTGATGATGCTCCTAAAGTTTTTAAAATCCCAATTTCTTTTTTTCTTTCTAAAACTGATATATAAGATACGATAGCAATCATTAATATCGAAACAAATAAGGAAATAATGCTAAAAGCAACCAAGACATAACTTATGCCATTAACAAAGTCCTTCATTATTTTAATTACTGACTGAGAATCATCAGTAATATGATAATCTTTTAGTAATTCTTTAATTTTGATTTTACTTTCATAATCATTAGGAAATATTTCAATTGATATTATTTCTTCATCAAATATTTCTGAATAATAAAGAATCCCAAAAGCATCTTGATAATAATTATTATTACTTTTAACAACCCCACAAATATTAAATTCTTGATTATTAATAATTATTTTTTTATTAATTATTTCTTCATATTTAATATTTTTAATGTTTAAATAACTCGCTAATTGTTCATTAATGGCATTATTTTTATCAAGTAATAATAAAACATCATTATTATTATTTTGATAACTACCAGCTAGGAGATCAAAATAATTATTATTATGATTAATATATAAATAATCATTAAGTTTACTATTAATATCTTTATAATATGCAACCCCAGAAATTAAATTACGATCGATACTATTAATTTTATTTATTAATACATCATCTATACTATTTATTAATACATTAGATTTACGAACATTAATTATATTATCTTCATATTTTATTTCTTCATTATTAAAGATGTTATCAAGTGAAATACTTTCTTTATTAATTACTAAAGGATAATTAAATAATACTTCTTCTTCAAATTTTTTAATTTCTTTATTAAATCCATTTGTTATTGATAAAACTAAAGATAAACTTATTAATCCTAAACTAAATGCTAAAATTATTAAATAAAACCTAATTTTTTTATTTTTAAGATTTTTAAAAGCCATTAAAATGGCATTTAACAAAGATAATTTATTTTTCTTTATTTCATATATTTTATTATTAATTTTATGATATGGTTTATTATCATTAATTATTTTGCCATCCGAGATTTTAATTATTCGATCAGCATAATCATTAGCTAACTTTTCATTATGAGTAACCATAATAACTAATTTATCTTTAGATAGATCTTTTAATATTTCCATTATTTTAATACTGTTTATACTATCAAGAGCTCCTGTTGGTTCATCAGCTAATATTATTTTTGCTTCACTAGTGAGACTTCTAGCAATAGCAGTTCTTTGTTGTTCTCCACCTGATAATAACTTAACATTATTTTTACTTATTTTATCTATTT
>CAZZNR010000163.1:0-1666 GCA_964655835.1 uncultured Muribaculaceae bacterium
TTTTATTTGATTATATGATATAATTTAATAATAAAGGGAGAGTGAAAATAATGAATAAAAAAGAATATAGGAGAAGATATTTAGAACTAATATTATTTTTATTAGGGATTATAATAATCACTATTGCAGGTAGCAATCTTTATCGCCACTATTCAGAAGGGAAAATAAATAGTAGTTATATTTCTAATCATGTTGCTAATATTCAGTATAATGAACTTCAAAATGCGATGTTAGAATTTAGTAGTGACACTTTTTTATATATTAGTTATACTGGTAATTCAGAAATTAGAGATTTTGAAGTAAAATTAAAAAAAGTATTAAGAGATAATAGTCTTATCGATAATATGGTCTATTTAAATATTACTGAACAATTAGAAAATGAAGACTACCTTGATAATATAAATAAAATTTTGGATTTAAAAGATATTAAAATTTCAAAAGTTCCAGCCATTATTTATTTTAAAGATAATCAAGTAATTGAAATAATTGATAGTAATAATTCAATTATTGATGTAGGTAAGTTTGTCCAATTATTAGAAAAATATGAAATAGTTAGTGATATATGATTAATATTGTCCTTCATGAACCTCTTATACCGGGTAATACTGGAAATATTATGAGAACTTGTGTTGCTACTAATACTAAGCTTCATTTAATTAAACCATTGGGTTTCAGTTTAGATGAAAAAAGTATCAAAAGAAGTGGAGTTAATTATATTAAATCCTGTTCATATGAAGTTTATGAAAATATTGAAGAATTTTTCAAAAAAAATAAAGGAGCGTATTATTTTTTAACTAGATATGGAAAAAAGCCTCATACAAGTTTTGATTATAGTAATAAAGCAGATAATATTTATTTTATTTTAGGAAAAGAAACTACTGGAGTTCCCAAAGAAATATTACAACGATATTTAGATAAATGTATTCGTATTCCAGCTACTGATAAGGTCAGAGCTTTGAACTTATCTAACTGTGCGGCCATTATTATATATGAAGCTTTAAGACAACAAAATTATCCTAATTTATTATTTGAAGAACCCCATAAAAGTAGTAATTATTTAGAAGAAAATTAAAAAAGGATTAAATCCTTTTTTTATTCTGTTATCATAATGGCTGAAGTTGGGCACATACTAGCAATATTTATTATTTCTTCATCAACTATTTGTTTAACTACTTCACTTTTACCATTATCATCATAATTAAAAACTTCATTATTCATTTGAATGCACAATCCACAAGATATGCAAGAGTCTTTTATTATTTCCACTTTTTTCATAAATCCTCCATAAACATTATAGCTAATTCTATAATAATAAATCAAGATATATTCCATTTGTTTACATTTTATGATATTATTACTTTAGAGTGGTGATGTTATGAAATCTCGGATGGATAAGTATGAATTTGATACTCCAGAATATAAAAAAAGAACTGATTTGAAAGCTGATTTATACCAAAATAATAAAATTGATGATTACAATGAAATAGATTTAAATTCTAATATCTCGATTCTGAAAGCCGACAGCAAAAATATTGATGTTAATCAAATTAGAGAAATGCTTGATAAGAAATATCGTGACAATATTCCTCGTAGAAAATCGATTGCTATAGAATATGATTCTGATGAAATTAAATAATTTTTTATCATCAGAACCTTTAGATTAATA
>CAZZNR010000164.1:0-1633 GCA_964655835.1 uncultured Muribaculaceae bacterium
TGTAGCTGAAGGTGTTTCACTAGATGCTCCTTTTACAGTTATTGTATATTTGTATGGTTTATCGTTGCGGTCTTTAACATAAACTGTTTGATTACCTACCACTAATCCTTTGAATTTACATGCATTGCTTTCAACAGATAACTCTGCCAATCTTTTATTTAAAGTAGTTTGATTTTTAATATCCAAGGTCTTACTGAAACTACACCAAGTTGAGTAAGATTTCAATGTGATTTTTTCGTTCAATTTTGCTTCGACATTTGAGGCTGACCAAATTGTTGTTTCCGTCTCCCCACTACATTCTTTATCTGATGGCTTATAAGTTAATAATGTTTTTTTAGATACTGTCCATTTTGGGAAACAAAAATTATAATTAGCTACTTCACAATTTTCGGAATCACATGAGCAAACATATACCCTATTTCCACATTCAGCATTGGGATAACCCAACCATACCCAACTAGATTCAGAAACAGCAAGTAAATTGTCATTTTGCATTTCTTTTTTAGATGTTTCAATTAAGGTTTCATTTATTCCTTTAGATATATTATCGTTAAATAAAAGATTTCCTCCAAAAAAGAATATCCCTAAAGTCATAATTGTTAGCAAACTATATTTGTAGATCTTTTTCATTTATCAGTAATCCTCCTATCATTTAATTACTATACAAATAAATTATATACTAAAAATTTTTACATTGCAATCATATTATCGGTTTTTTGAAAATATTTTTATTAATTAAAAAAGATTTAATTTTGCATTAAATCTTTAATTTTTATTTTTGCTTCACTTAATTTATCTATATTAGGTTCCATGACATATACTTTACTATTTCCAGTACTATAAGTTGTATTTGAAGAGTCTGTTCCTGTTACATTATAGGTTTCAACTTCCCATTTTATATTTTCTTTAAGTTGCATATTAACAATTTTAGTTATCATATTTTTATCAATATTCGTCATTACACCACTTTTAAGAGAATTTAATAAAGTATTATATTTAATTAATATTTTTTTATCAGATAACTTATTAATAATACCGGTAATAACGGCTTGTTGATTTTCGCCCCTACTTAAATCATATTGAGGTAACATTGATCTTCCTCTACTAAAAGCTAATGCTTTTGCTCCTTTTAGTTCATTAGTACCTTTTCTAAACGAATAACCATCATAACTAAAAGAATATTTGGAATTAACCGTTATTCCGCCTAAAGCATCAATTATCTTAGTAAAAGATGTAAAGTTTACCCTAGCATAATAATTAATATCAATTTCATATAAATTACCTAAAGTTAAAGCTGATTCTTCAATTCCGTATATTCCAGCATGAGTTAATTTATCTTTTGCCTTTTTCGTTGCTAAAGTAACATAATAATCTCTTGGGGTATTGATTAAAAGAACTTTACCCTTTTGAGGATTAACAATAGCTAATATATTAACATCACTTCGTGATACTTTTTCTATTTTACCGGTTAAGTCTGATCCACTTAAATATAAAACAAACGGTTTTTTAGTCACATCAACATCTTTAAAAGTTTTTTCACTTTTGGCTAAAATGGTTATAGAGTGAATGATTTTTAAATTATCAAACTGTTAATGATGGTCTTCTTTATAAACATCCATTAAAGTTTCACTTA
>CAZZNR010000165.1:0-1604 GCA_964655835.1 uncultured Muribaculaceae bacterium
ATTTTGGAAAGAAAATTATCTATTCTAAAAGCTTTTCTAAATAATTTAATTTATGCATTAATAGCTGCTGTATTAGGTTTTGCTTTCTCATTTGGTTTATTACACGGTTTATTAAATATAGATTTAAAAGAAATTACTGTATTAGTTAATACAATTGTGTTATCGATTCTTGGTATTGTAGTATCTACTTTATTAGCATATATAGCACTTAAAAGATATGAAAAAAGTGTAAAGTTTACTAGAAGAGATGCTAAAAAGAAATAATAATAATTAGTTTTGAAATAAAAGTTATTGGATAAATCTGTATTATTAGAAGATTATATGGTAAAAGAAGTATTTATTACTTCTTTTAATTTATTGTTTATATGATTGACTAGGGGCTTTTATTTATTATATAATAATATACAGAGAGGATTATATATATGTTGAATTCGAAAAAGCAAATTAAAAATGTTTTATTAATTATCTTATTTGCGATAGCTCTTTTAGTTACTTTACAGAATTTTAAATTAGTTATCGATGGAATTAGCTACATTATAAAATTATTTTCGCCATTTATTTTAGGTATTTGTATAGCTTTTATTCTAAATGTTTTTATGAAAAAAATCGAAGGAAAATGGTTTATCAGATTTAAAAAATATAAATGGTGGTCTAAATTAAAAAGACCAATTTCTCTTTTATTAACTGTTTTAATTGTTTTTGGGTTAGTTATATTATTATTATTTTTGGTTATTCCGGAATTAAAAAATGCCATAGAAATATTTATTAATAATATTCCAATATATGAAGCTAAATCAATTGAACTTGCTAATAAATTTAATTTATCGGTTGGTACTATTACCGATATAAAAACTAGTTGGTCAAATTTATGGACGAATGTTACAGGTTACTTTACCGATAATTCTAAAGATATTATCGAAGTTATTTTAGGTTTGACAAGTTCATTATTTACTAGTATTACAAATGCTATATTAAGTATTGTGTTTGCTATATATATGTTAGCTAATAAAGAAAATTTAATTAGACAAACTAAAAAAGTAATAAAAGCATATCTTCCTAAAAATAAAATGGATAAACTATTAGAAGTTGGATCAATTTCTAATCGGGTATTTTCAAATTTTATAACTGGTCAAGTTTTAGAAGCAATAATAATTGGTGTTTTATGTTTCTTAGGTATGATTATTATTGGCTTACCTTATGCTTTAACTATTTCGGTATTAGTTGGTTTTACCGCTTTAATTCCAGTATTTGGGGCATTTATTGGTACCGCTATTGGGGCAGTATTAATATTTGTTTTAAGTCCCATAGATGCTTTAATTTTTGTTATATTTATTATTGTTTTACAACAAGTTGAAGGTAATTTAATCTATCCTAAAGTGGTTGGTACATCAGTTGGATTACCAGCTATTTGGGTTTTACTAGCTATTATTATTGGAGGGGCTTTATACGGAGTATTTGGAATGTTAATAAGTGTTCCATTATGTTCGGTAGCTTACATATTAATAACCAAATCAGTTAATGAAAGACTTAAAGAAAAGAAAAACTCTTAATTTGAAGTGAACCCTATTTTGGACACTTTAATAAAAAAGACTTTTTGATAAAAT
>CAZZNR010000166.1:0-1543 GCA_964655835.1 uncultured Muribaculaceae bacterium
AAATCCCGCACCAGGATACATATACGATGCACCAATACGGCTATCTGCCGCCATGCCTTGGCGTACATGCTCAATATCAATCCCCAGTTTTTCTGCCACCACTGCCAAGTCATTGATATAACTGATACGGGTTGCCAACATGCCTGAAATACTCAGTTTGGTAAATTCTGCATCCAACACGGGCATAAACAGATATTGCTGTGCACGTGGAAATAAGGGACGGAGTAGTTCTTTGAGTTTGACTTGCGCACGTTCATTTTCACAACCCACCGTGAGTTGCTGTGCGCGGGTCATACTCTGAATGGCATTGCCCTCTTGAATCATGTCGGGCAAATACATCCAGTCATCTTGTGGCAAGATTTTTTGCAGGCGCTGTGTGCCATTTAAACCCAAAGTCGAGGCATTGATCATCAATTTAGGGTGAATGATCGGACGTTGTTGCAACTGCCCCAAGACTGTCACAGCATGGGTTTCTTCAGTCGGGTTCAAACTGAGTAGATACACATCCACATCTAAAGGCAATGCAGCAAAATCACAATAGTGTAAAAAGCCCTTGCTGCATTGTTGTTGTAATAACAGGCTCAAGGCTTGGTCTTGAAAGCTGAGATGTTGCTGTTCGAGTGGATGGGCAGCATCCTGAAAGATATCGCACCAATAGACTTGATGCCCACATTCTGCCAAGAGTGCAGACATCACGCCTGCATAGAGGGTTTTTCCAAAGACTGCGACTTTCAAAATGTGTTCCTGTGTATTGGTTGAGGCTGTTTATTTCACAAGTTTCCTCCCTGAGCAAGAGTTTAAGCACTGCTTTAAATTCTTGCGTAAGAAGGGAGGCTAGGAAAGATTTTCTAATTTCCCCCCCTTAATCACCTTTAAGATTCAATCTTTAACTCTTGAATCAAGGCTTTAAAATCATCGCCTAATTTTGGATGATCGAGCCCATAATGCAACACTGCTTTCAAGTAACCCAACTTACTGCCACAGTCAAAAGTCTGACCTTGCATACGGTAAGCTTCCACCACACTATTTTGCTGCAACATGGCAATGGCATCGGTCAATTGAATTTCATTACCTGCCCCTTTAGGGGTGTTTTCGAGCAAAGTCATAATTTCTGCAGGCAAGACATAACGCCCCACCACCGATAAATTAGAAGGTGCCGTGCCTACTGCAGGTTTTTCGACAATGCCCTGCATCACGGTACTTTCACCTTCAGCAGGTGCTGTGGCTACATCGACAATACCGTATTGATCGACCAGATGATCTGGCACTGCTTCGACCATAATCTGTGCGGCATGGCTTTGCTCAAAACGCTGAATCATACGTGCCAAGTCATTTTGTGCAGCATCATCTTTAACCAATACATCGGGTAACAGCACTGCAAAGGCGTCATTGCCCACTACAGATTTAGCACATAAAACTGCATGCCCTAAGCCTAAAGGTTGTGGCTGACGGACACTCACTACACTGATATGTTTTGGAAGAATTTCAGTGATTTCTTTGAGCAAATCGAATTTTTTCTTATTTTCCAAAGTTGTTTCTAGCT
>CAZZNR010000167.1:0-1524 GCA_964655835.1 uncultured Muribaculaceae bacterium
CTGATGAAATTAAAGAAGAAGATGATTTATTCAATACTAAAGAATATGATATTAATGAAATAATAGCTCGAGCTAAATCAGAACAAACAGTTGATTATTTACAAGATCGATTAAAAAAAATAAATAATACTAATCATAATATTTTAGAAAACTTAAATATTAACTCTAAATCAGATTCAAAAAATGCTGAAGAAGATGAATTAATGTCTCTAATTAATACCATTACCCAATTAGAAGTTCAAAATCAAGAAAAAGCTAGAAAAGAAGAAGCTGAGTTACTTAGTTTAGAACAAACCCAAACGATTTCTTCAGAAACAATGGAAAACTCATTTTTTACGGGTAATATGAAGGTTCAAGAAAAAGATTATGAGGATTTTAATGATATTCAAAAAGATCTAAAATCAAATTCCGTCATAATAAATATTTTAGTTGGTATATTTATTTTAACTATAATTGGTTTAACAGTCTTTTTATTAAATAATTATTTAAATTTAGAACTATTTTAATATAGCTCTTTTTTTTTCATATACTTTAATATGAAAAGAGTAAAATATAAAAAAAGAATTACTTTCTCTAAAAAAAGATTATTATTTTTTATTATTATGCTTATTATTTTTAATACGATTTTTTTTCTTTTTATTTTCTTTACCAAATTTAGTAACACTATTGAAAAGTCTGCTAAAAAAGAATTAAAAGAAATCACTACTAATATTGTTATAAAAAATTTAACTAAAGAGAATTTAATGAGAGTATCAATGGAAGATTTAATTATTATTAATAAAGATAAAGAAGATGCTATTACACATATTGATTTTAAATTAGATAAAGGTTATGAAGTTATTTTAAATATTAAAGAAAAAATTGAAAATGAAATAATTAATTTAAAGGAAGGAAAGATTCCTTACTCAGCAACTATGATTAAAGATAATTTTATTATTAAAGTACCTTATTATAGTTGGACCAATAATTTGTTATTAATGAATCTAGGACCTAAAGTTTTTGTGAAAGTAAATTTATTAGAAAATGTTAGAGGAGATCTTTATACCAAAGTAACTAGTTATGGCATTAATAGTATATTAGTTAACCTTTATATTACAATATATATTAAAGAAAGTTTATTATATCCGGCCAGTTCAAAACAAATTGAATATAATTTTGAAATGTTAATAGCTTCCAAAGTTATCCAGGGCAAAATACCTAGCTTTTATAATGGGATTTTAGAAAGTAAAAGTGGTGTAATCAATATAAAATAATATGGTATGTTATATATTTTTGTGTTATATTAATAATAGGATGGTAGCACTATGAAGGTATTTTTAAATAATGGAATTCATAATGGTATTATAAATTATATAAATTATATCGAAGGCCAAGAAATAAATAAGGTTCATGTCTTCGAGTTTTCGGTTGTTAAAGTGTTGGTATCTATTTATGGTGAAATAAATATAATTAATCCATTTAAATTAGGTAAAGAAGAGAGTTTTAAAAAAAATCTATTATTATATGGTTTAAAAGAACCTGAGA
>CAZZNR010000168.1:0-1518 GCA_964655835.1 uncultured Muribaculaceae bacterium
GCCAAATGTTATGTCAGACACATAATAGGGCAAATGGAAATAGATAAATTATGAATATAAAAAATGAAAACAGGTAATTAATGAGTGATGTAATACAAAACAAAATTATTATAGAAAATAATTATAAAAATTTAATAAATAAAAATTATTATGAAGCAGAAATATATGAAATTATGAACTTATCAAAAAAGGTGTTTCCTGATAAATATAAACATATAAAAAATCAAAGCCATGGGGAAAGTGATTTTATAAATGAAGTAACAGGTGAGTTGATAGACGCAAAGACAATATTTCCAACAAAGCAATGTGAAAAATTAAGTTTGAATCAAATTAAAGAATTTATAAATGATATAGTAAAAGAAACTAATGAAGTTTTTAACGTAATTATGGGAAAAGATATTAATACGATTTGTAATACGATATTATATAAAGGGATTTTAAATGCATTAAAAAATATTAAAAAACAAGAAAATGTTATTGTTTTTATACCTTTTGCATTTACATTAGAAATGGAAGCATCGCTCTCTTCAAAATTAGGAAGCGATATGTTTACACAAATAATGAGAGTAATGGAAAAAGAAATGTCAGATCTTTTTAATAACCGGATAATTTATTTTATATATCCAAATATAGAAAATAAAGTAATTGTTAAAAATTACACAAGAAATATTTGCGAATACATAGATACAGATATATTGTCAAAATATATAAAAAACATATTTTTTTAGATACGATTTTAGATACGATTTACCATAGAAGCCGAGTGGAACCGAGTGAACCACCATCAAGACTTTGCCCGTAAATAAAGGAAATGTGCATCTAGAGTGGAGCCAAACAGAGCAATTTTTTTAACCATGTGGCTCAGGTAAAAAATATAATCAATGCTGTGGGGAATTATATTAGAAAATATTGGATATGATTTTTTATTCATTTATAAACAATAGGAGTAAATAATGGATTGTTTTAATAAGTTTAAATGCAAAGGAATTTGCTGCTATGATGGAGCATATTTGAACCAAGAAGATATAAACAAAATAGATAAGTGTATAAATAAATATATAAATGAATTTGAGGATATTGATTATATTGAAATTAGTAATTGGAAAGATTATAAAGGACTAAAAAAAACAAAGGCAGTTAATTTAAAAAAAATAAGAAAAGATTATCCAAGTCATTTTACTCAAACAAGATGCATTTTTCAAAATGAAGAAACAGGTAAATGCAAATTACAAGAGATATCATTAATAAACGGTGAAGACAAATGGAAATATAAACCATCATCTTGCTGCAGTTTTCCATTAAGAAAAAGAAATAATAAAATTGAATTATTGATAAGAAAAGAAGATGATCCAAATATATATGACGATTATTATGGATATGAATCATGCCTACCTTGCTTTAAAAAAACAAATATAAATGATTTAAGAGAAGAATATGATTTTTTAAATGAAAAGGAATAGATCATTTTATTTATGAGAAAAATCATAAATGACTGAAAGATTAAAAAAACTTTATCTG
>CAZZNR010000169.1:0-1513 GCA_964655835.1 uncultured Muribaculaceae bacterium
TCCAGTGATAGCAATATCGTGCCAGTTCAAGTCTGGCCACGGGCACCATTTTTTTAAAAACAATACATAATAAAGAGGTGATTTATGAAAATATATAATAAGTTAGTTAGGGACAAAATACCAGAAATAATGATAGATAATGGTGCGAAGCCAATTTTTAGGATACTATCTGATGAAGAATATTTAGGAGAATTAAATAAAAAATTACAAGAAGAATTAAATGAATATTTAAAATCTAGTAACATAGAAGAATTAGCTGATTTAGAAGAAGTATTATTAGCTATAATAAGTTATCAAAAAATTAGTGAAGAAGAATTTAAAGAAATAAGATTATCCAAGGTTAAAAAAAGAGGAGCGTTTAAGAAAAAGATTTTTCTTGAAAAAGAATTATAATAAAAAAGAGAAGATTTTAATATTAAAATCTTCTTAATTTTTTTACATAAACTTCTTTTTTATTGGGTATAAAAGCATTAGTATTTTCCTCGAATTCCAGAAGTGGATTGGGAGGGACAAGATCTCCTAAATCATCTAAAATATCCCAATAATATCTTGGTAATTGATGTTCTGAAATACGATTGAATAATCGATATCCAGCTTGTTGCAATCGTCTTTCTTGTTCAATTCGTTTTTTTAACTCTTTAAGATCATTTATTTTAACACCATTTTTATAATAGGTTAAATCTTCAGGTTTGATTTCCTTCCATCCAAATAATTCACAATTATCTTTTGCAAATCTTCCATTAAAAAAAGTATTTCTAATAGTTATTATATCTTCATAAGTTAAATCTTTTTTATAATTAAAATATTCTAATAATAGAGCAAGATTACATGCTCTTTGAATAACAATTTCTTCTTTTAAAGATAAACAAAGATTATCATTTGTAATATTAAGGATTGGATAAGCTTTCGTTTTATATAAAAGGTCATTAGATTTCATATCAGAATCTAGGGTAAATAACATACTTCGATAAGAATCCCAACAACTAGTAGTTAACTCTCCAGGTTTTGTTTCAAAAAGATCTCCAGGGCCTTCATACCGATATATTTCATAGGCTCTTATTACTTCACCAACATAAATATTATCTCTTGATACTATATATTTTTTATTTTTCATAAAAACCTCCTTAAGCCTCAAATATTATAAACGATAATTTGGTATTTGGGTACCTTTTTTTAATTATTTTCTTTAATAATGTGTTAATATATAATAGTGTAAAGAGGTAAAAAATGAAAATCAACATAAAAAATATAAAAGAATCGATTAAAAATAGTGCCAATCAAATTCATTATGAACATTTTGATAGTGCTCCTTGGTTTAAGTACTATGAAAAATTAAATATTCCTAAAAATTTAGTTTATCCTAAATTAACATTATATGAAATACTTGAAGATACAGCTGAAAAATATCCTAGTTATTATGCTTATGAATACTTTGGAAAGTATTGTACTTATCAAGAATTTATTGAAAAAATAAAAAGATGTGCTAAATCATTTCAAAAAATAGGGGTAAAGG
>CAZZNR010000170.1:0-1505 GCA_964655835.1 uncultured Muribaculaceae bacterium
TGTTGTTCTCCACCTGATAATAACTTAACATTATTTTTACTTATTTTATCTATTTTTAAGTCACAAAGAATATTGTTTATTTCCTTTTTATTAATGTTTTTTCCTTTTAATTTACTACTGATAATTAAATTATCTAAAACATTTAAATAACTAATTAAATTATAATTTTGAAAGATATAACTTAAATAATTATTACGGTAATAATCTTGTTTCTTTTTACTTAACTTAGATATATTTAAATTACCTAAGAATATATTTCCTTGATCTGGTTTTTCTACTGCACTTATAATATTTAATAAAGTACTTTTACCACAACCAGATGGACCTAAAATAGCTACAAATTCTTTTTCTCTAAAATTAATCGAAAGATCATTTAATACTTTTCTTTCATTATATTTCTTCGTTATCTTTTCTAATCTAATCATAAAAAAACTCCCTTACCAATAATGTTGTAAGAAAGTTTAATATTTCCTTTAATATTATTTAAAAATATAAAATTTACTTATTAAATAATTAGAAACTACCACAAATACTTGAACAATTATTTTAGCAATTAGATCATCAAAATTTAAACAAGAAACAAATAAGATCATTAAGGCCGTATCACCTAATAAAGTTAATAATCTCATTGTAATAAAAGATATTCCTTCTTTTAATTTACCATTATTACTATGAAAAACAAACCATTTATTACTAAAGTAAGCAAATATAACTGCTACTATCCAAGATAGGATATTAGCAATAATATAATTAATGCCCATCCCTTTAGAAAAGATGGCATATGATCCAATACTTACTAAAGTAGTTAATCCCCCAACTATTAAGTAATTCCATACTTCTTCATTTTTATGATAAATATCCCAACCCCAATTCCAAAATCTTTTTAAAATATTTGGTTTATAAGTATGGTAATCATATATTTTATTCTTAATAACGATAAAACTCTTTTCAGCTAAATCTAGAAGGGGCTTATCATGATAAGAATCACTATACATTGCCATTATTTTAGCTTTTGGATATTTCTTTTTAAATTCTTTAACCTTTTCTTCGCCTCGGCAGTTAGATTTATTAAACTTACCCGTTTTTTTATCAACACTAGAGGCAATTAAATCTTTGACATTTAATTCATCACAAATTGGTTTTAATAAAAAAAATGGCGAAGCCGATATAATAATATCATTTTTATGATTTTTTGCTAAATAAAAAGCTTTTATTTTCTTCTTATTTAATTCCCAAAACTCTTTTATGTATTCATCAATGTTATCGATGGTATTTAAATAAGAAAATACTTTTTCTTTAAACTCCGTAATATTAATTTGTTTTGTTTTATACTTAATAAAAAAAGGAATTATTTTAAATAAATGAAATAAAAGTTTTTTATCTTTTTTAAGACAAAACTTAAAAAAATCTACTGATGAATCACCATGATAAATGGTTCCATCAAAATCATATAAATATAATTTCATAAACATCAATTCCTTTAAATATATCTTATCAAAATAAAA